>JBFJNS010000264.1:0-4844 GCA_041618055.1 Binatia bacterium | reverse complement strand
CGCGCCCCAGGAAAAGACAGGCGGCCCGACGCCCACGGAGAAGCGCGCGATGCCGGGAGCGGAGGTTCCGGTGCCGAGTGCGGCGAAGGCTGACATGTCGGGGGCTACGCCGGGCCCATCAGCGCAAAGACCGATTTCCGCGCCTCGCGAATTACCAGCCGACGTCTCGGGCAGCCAAGCGAAGATGGCCGGCGCAGTGGTCGGACAACGCGACGTTGCTAAGCAAGAGAGCCCAGGGGCCGGCAGTCCGTCAACCCCTCAAGTGAGAGACAGCAAAGGAAAGTCTAGCCTATCGCCTGGCGTGGCGATGGGTTCCGGGGGGGCCGGCAGTGTGCGTGCGGTCGACGAAATTCGACCGCAGCCGGCAAGCGAAGGCAAATCGGCGTCGGAAGTGACGGTGCCCGAGACTAAGATTACCTCATTGGCGCCGGACCCAAGAAGTGGAGACAAACAACCGGAACGCTCACCGGCAGCGTCCAAGCCGGAGGTAAAGACGACGGAAAGAGAAAAACGACCTCCAGTACCAGCGCCGCCGTCAAAGGCGGTTCCTTCTGCAGCCCCCACGGGTGATTTGAGCGCTCGGGCAGAATCCGTTGAACGACAGACACCACGGCAGCAGATCGGCAAAGAGAAATCGCCCGACGTTACCAACGCTGCGGTGACACCAACAAAAGCCAACGAAAAGTCACTTCCCGCGGTTGGTTCCACGTCGCCCGACCGCACGGCGCCAGCGGTTCAAGCTGGACAATTATCGCCGCCGCAGACAGAGGGGACTCTTGAAACGAAGGCATTAGCGTCCTCCGCTAGCGCGGCACGCGCACTCACACCACGCAGCGAGACGAGTACGGTGGTGAAAGAAAGAATTGCCACTCCATCCCCAGCCCCCAGAATCGAAGAAAAAGCAGCGGCACGGAATCTCCCGGCCTCTCAAACAAAAGAGATCGCCGATAAACCGGCCAGGGAAGAGATCGCATTACTCACCGGTAAGGTAGGCCCTCAACCACCTCCATCAAAACCCATCACGCGATCGGTTCCGAAAAGGTTGGAGGGCTATATTATACAGCTGTCGTTCACCGACAAGGCTGCTGCTCAACAGTGGGCCGAAACATTGGAACGCCGGGGTCATGCCGTTTCGGTGACGGAGGCAGTTAGTTCGGGATCAATACGGGTACGAATCGGCAATTTCCCCGGGCGCGACGAAGCGGAGCGCGAGTTGCGGTCCCTTGGGAGGGACGGCCTGAGAGGTATAGTTCTCAATCTCCCTGAGGGTTACCGGCCGAGAGTCGGAGCCTCGGCGAGCGCTGATGAGGCCGAGTCCGTTCCCGCGGTGCGATAGCGGCAGCTATAAAGTGCCGCCCGCGGTGGGTTCAAGAGGGAGAGAGAAGAGCCCACGCTCAGCTCCCGGAAGCGAGTTTTTGACGCAAAATCTCGTTGACCTTCTGGGGGTTCGCTTTGCCTTGCGTGGCCTTCATTGTCTGGCCGACAAAAAAACCAAATATCTTCTCATTACCGCTGCGGTAGTCGCTCACCTGCTTTGGGTGATCCGCTAGCACGCGCTCAACGGCGCTCTCGATGCTGGCGGAATCCGATACTTGCTCGAGGCCCCGTTCCGCAACGATGTTGTTGGGGGAGCGCCCAGTGCTCAGCATTGCCTCGAAAACGGTTTTCGCTATTTTCCCGCTGATCTTATCCTCGTCGACCAAGCGGATCATTGCTGCGAGATGTTCCGCGGGCACGGGCCAAGTTGCGATATAGAGCTGATCGTCGAGTTTTTTCTCTTTTATCACGCGGAACAGATCGCCGATCACCCAGTTGCTGAGCGCTTTTGCATTGTCGTGGACTTGTACTGCGGTCTCGAAGTAGTCGGCGACATCCTTTCGGCTCGTTAATAGCTCGGCGTCGTAAGACGGTAGCGCGTACTGATTGATGAAACGAGCTTTGCGGGCCTCGGGCAGTTCCGGTAAGGAGGCTTGAATCCGCTCGATCCAGTCGTCGTTAATCGAAATGGGAGGCAAGTCGGGGTCTGGAAAGTAGCGGTAGTCATGAGCAAACTCTTTGCTGCGCATGGGACGGGTGACTTCCCGTTCAGGTTCCCAAAGGCGCGTCTCTTGAGTTAATGTTCCGCCCTCCGAAAGCGTTTCAATATGCCTGTGAATCTCGTATTCCAGCGCTTTCTCCACGGCCTTGAAGGAGTTGAGATTCTTGATCTCTGTCTTGGTGCCCAAAGCTTCGGTTCCTTTGGGCCTGACCGACACGTTGGCATCGCAGCGGAGGCTCCCTTCCTCCATGTTGCCGTCGCAAATGCCCAAGTATTGGAGCGTCGTGCGAAGAGATCTGAGATACGTTCCAGCCTCTTCGGCACTGCGAAGATCCGGCTCGGTGACGATTTCCAACAGCGGCACTCCGGCGCGGTTAAGATCCACCAGGCTCGCATCGCGGCGCAGATCATGGATGTTTTTACCTGCGTCTTCCTCCATGTGGATGCGGGTCAGACGGATTGATTTGCGCACTCCCCGAACTTCGATCTCGATATATCCATCAGTGCAAACGGGCAGCTCGTACTGGCTGATCTGGTAACCTTTGGGCAGGTCAGGGTAAAAGTAATTCTTTCTGGCTAGGATGCTCCGCCGCGCGATCTTGCAGTGTGTGGCAAGGCCGGCAAGGATGGCAAATTCCACCACCTTTTTGTTCAGCACAGGCAAGACACCTGGATAGCCCATGCAAACCGGACAGGTGTTTGCGTTTGGCGGCTCGCCGAACTTCGTGGAGCAGCCGCAAAAGATCTTCGCTTCGGTCAGCAACTGGGCATGGACCTCGAGTCCGATGACGCTTTCGTGTTTCATACCGGCCTAAAGATTGGGTTTCCTCTCGTGCCATGCGCTGGTCTGCTCATAAACGTGGCCGACGCGCAGAACTGTGGCCTCATCAAAGTCTCTCCCGATCAGTTGCAGGCCGATAGGCAGCCCGTCATTATCAAAACCGCATGGCAAAGACATGGCAGGCAGGCCCCCGAGGTTGGCGGAGATGGTATAAATATCGGAGAGGTACATCTGAAGAGGATCTTGAATTTTCTCGCCGATTTTAAATGCGGTGGTGGGCGCTGTCGGAGTAACGATGACGTCGCAGCGCTTGAATGCCTCCTCGAAATCTTGCCGGATCAGGGATCGAACCCTTTGGGCTTTAAGATAATAGGCGTCGTAGTATCCGGCCGAGAGCGCGTAAGTGCCGAGCATAATGCGTCGCTTGACTTCGGTGCCGAACCCCTCTTCTCTAGTTGACATGTAAGTCTCGATAAGATCCTTAGCCGGGGCACGATAACCGTATTTCATGCCGTCATAGCGAGCCAGGTTGGAACTCGCCTCGGCGGTTGCGACGATATAATAGACAGCCACGGCGTACTCCGTGTGAGGCAGTGAAATCTCCTCCACCGAGCAACCGTTTTTCTCCAATTGGCGGATAGCCTCGCGCACTGCGCTCTCGACCTCCGGTTGCATCCCTGAGACGAAGTATTCCTTGGGGACGCCGAGGCGAAGATTCTTGACGTCGCCATTCAGTGATTGGCTGTATGGGGCAACCGGCCGATCCAAGCAGGTGGAATCCGCAGAATCGGGACCGGCTATGGCTTCGAGCAAGAGCGCCGAGTCCGGAACGTCTTTGGTCATGGGGCCCACCTGATCCATGGATGAGGCGAAGGCGATAATGCCGTAGCGGCTGACTCGCCCGTAACTTGGCTTGAGACCCACGATTCCGCAGCATGCGGCCGGTTGACGAATCGAACCGCCCGTGTCTGTGCCCAGCGCGGCGATGCACTCGTCGGCGGCCACGGCTGCGGCCGAGCCGCCAGAGGAGCCTCCAGGGACGCGATCGTTGTCCCAAGGATTGCGCGTCGAGAAAAAGGCCGAGTTCTCGCAGGACGATCCCATGGCAAACTCGTCGAGATTGGTTTTCCCGACGATGACGGCCCCAGCGCGCCGAAGTCTTGCCACAGCCGTGCTGTCATAAGGCGGTACGAAGTTCTCCAGGATTTCAGAAGCGCAAGTGGTGCGCACGCCTCGCGTCAGGAAATTGTCTTTAATGGCCAGTGGAATCCCGACCAGACTGGAAGAGATTTCTCCGCGCTTCAGTTGTTCATCGGCTGCCTTTGCCTGCTCCAAGGCGGCCTCCCGGCACAAGGTGACATAAGCATGCACCCGCCCATCCGTTTCCGAAATGCGGCGAAATACGGCTTCCGTAAGCTCCTGGGAGGAAAGCTCGCGGCGGCGCAGCCGAACGCTGGCTTCGTGAAGGGTGAGTGCGGCAAAGTTCATTCAATGATCTTTGGAACTTCGATGAATGGGCCGTTCTTGGCGGGTGCGTTGGCTAGCAAGGCGTCGACATTGGGTTGGTTCGTGACCTGGTCTTCACGAAAGGCATTAACGACGTCGGTGAAGCGAAGAAAGGGCTCGACCCGAGAGGTGTCCAGACGGTTCAAAGTCTCCATGTACTGCAAAATCTTGTCGAGCTGTTCCGTTAAGCGTTCTTCCTCTTCGGGGCTCAGCCGGAGGCGGGCGAGAACGGCGACGCGCCGGACCTCTTCGCGTGTCAGCTTCATGGCAAATCTGTAACACAAGCACGGCGGCAATGGCAATCCATCAACTCTATCGCATGATTTAACTTGCACATCACTTATTTGCAGTTAGTTTGCCTTTTGGCTACAAGATGGGTGTCATGGGCCAAAGGCAATCACCCTTAACTGCCGAAATCGTCATATCCCCTGGCTCGGGCCAGATTGAGGAGATGGCTTATGCCCGCGGCTTTCGGCATATTGCCGGCCTGGACGAGGTGGGACGGGGGCCGCTCGCAGG
>JBFJNS010000263.1:0-4845 GCA_041618055.1 Binatia bacterium | reverse complement strand
TGCAACATCATGATCACACCCGAATCGTCCCAGCTCCGGCACATTCAGTTCATTGAACAAATCAACGTTTGC
Organism: Binatia bacterium; assembly: GCA_041618055.1. Taxonomy (GTDB): domain Bacteria; phylum Desulfobacterota; class Binatia; order UBA9968; family UBA9968; genus JBFJNS01. The sequence continues at coordinate 4,773 of JBFJNS010000263.1, read as the reverse complement.
GCATGTGGTGATTTTTATCGTCAACTTATCGGGGTCGTCCTCATAGCTTTCCATCAACCACGTGCCATCTTTGGTGGTCCTTTCAAAAAGGGCGATGTTCATCTTCTTAAAGTTCTCGAAAATGTCTCCCTCGCACCTTTTCAGTTCAGGCACCTGATAAAGGAGCGGCATAGAAGTTAGGGCTATTTTGTAGATCACCTCGTTTCTCAGGAATTCATATGCTTCATTTCTGCCGAAGCGCTTGGCCAAAGCCAGGAATATTCCTGATAAAGCAAACAACTCTTTTTCAACGATCTTGCCGATTGCCGCTGCTCGCCATCTCGTTTCGGGAAAATCCCTTCTCAAGCGTCGCTGGATGGAGTAGGTATCCAGGAATACGCCCAACGCTCCCAAAAACCCGAATTTCTTCCGAAGCGCCGCCCACATGATCCTGAATTGTGTTTTGACCGCTTCTTTCGGCATCTCAAGAGATGCACCGTACATCTCCAGATCTTCAACTCGCACAACCGTATTCATGCCAACTCTCCACTATGGTCTGGCGCTGGCAGCCCGGCGATCTTGGGGTCCTGCGGACGAACGTCGCGGAGGAAGCGAGGATCCGTGGCTTTGCGTCACCAGCTTTGGCTGGTTTTGCCTTTATCGTCGCAAGTATGACCGGCAGGAAAGCGGCGTCAATTCTGGGATGTACCTAAGTTCCGCTATGGGTCACAGGCTGCTGGATTGCGCTGTTACAGGCAAACGGCTGCTATACGAAGTATAGCTGCACTCCAGCCGCTAATCGCCTATCCGGCGGCAGGCGGCCAATTGCGCCCGTCCACTCATTCGTCGATCGGAACTACTCAAACACCTCGATCGTATAGACCGGCTGCACACATCTAAAACTGCTCCTGAATGAACAGCAGTATCAAGCCGTTGGGCTCTATCACAGAAAAACTTCGATGCCCCCATTCTTGATCCGTGATCTCCTGTTCAAAAGGTACGCCAATAGACTTGAACTTCAGAAATAGTTCGTCGACATTCCACACTTGGATGACCGCAAAGATCCCCTGTGGGCTCCTGTAGTCCAGCCCCGCGTGTTTGTGCATATCGTGACTTGGATGTAGCAGTATCTCGATTAGTCCTGCGCCGGCCCTGAACAAGGCACCCCTGTCATCCCGGCTTCTGTCCCAGGAATGCTCCAGGTCAAATTGGAGTTTTTCTTCGTAGAATTTGCAGGTCTCGTCGAATTTGTCGGTGAAATAAGCAAATCGAAAAGCACCCTTTTTTCTCACTGGAAACTCCGTCTCTTCGAGGTCGATTGTCCGGACGGAGCACGAGTGTCTCCTTTGGGACAGAAACTGAAATTATAGCCTGAGTAGCCTGGCCGGCAGCTCGCGGCCATGAGCGGCTTTCAAAAACCCCGCCATAAAGGCGGGGCATGAGACATACGATGGGTCGACCGAGTGTATCTTAGCGCACCCGGTATGCTGTCAGGATACTCGTCGTGCCATCGGAGAAGTCTCGCGTCACCGCGACAATTTCATTGCCATTGAGCTTGCCGTCCACTGTCGCGACAGCCATCGTTTCGCCGTCATCGGTGACAACGGAAAGTAACCCGGACAGCATGCCCCCAGTACCCATGTATCCAGTAACGAAACCGGAGACTTGAATGTCACCTAGACTATATGTGAACGCTCCCCAGAACAGGCCAGCGCCTTGCTCCTGAACGATATAACCGTCGAAGCTCAGACCAGGGACGCGGGTCCCGTCAGGATATATAGACTCGGAGTGGCCACTCCATTCTCCATCCAGGCCATTTGAAGCCCCTAGCGCGGCAGGCGCCGAAATGATAGCCAACAATAGCAGCCCTCTCACAGTCGTCAAAATGTTCATGATTATCTCCTCGATTCCAAAACTCGTCACTCCGGACGGACTTGCAGGCAGGCCGGAAGACGAACGCCTCTGACAGCCGACCGCTAAATGGAAGGATCTGCATGTCGAGCTTCAGGCTCCGACTTTGCCATCGTGCACTTGGCAGCCCGGCGATCTTGGGTCCTTCGGGAAGTGGACGGAGGCTACTCGGAGGAAGCGAGGACCCGTGGCTTTGCGTCTCTGGCTTTCGCCAGATTTGCCTTTATCAGAAACCACGTTGCTCTCAAGAAAGACAGGCTGTCAATTCTGGAATGTACGTAAATTCGAGAGCGCATGACGCCGCAAGACGAGCGGCGGCTTGTATATGGACTCCTCCAGTCTAGCAGACAGATTTTTCGATCAGAGTTAAGACGCGTTTGTATATTCGGCGCCGAACCAATCGGCTAAAGGCGGTCACCCTATAGTTGAAGTCGGGGTGACGATCACGCTTACGGGGACCGCTGCCTTTAGTGCGCTTGGCACCGTCGGGCCTTCACTGTTCGAGTTCATTGACTGATGTCGTGGTCGCCTGATTATTCGCACCCACAAATGCGTATACTAAGGGCTTCATTTTTTTCTTATCCGGGCTTCCATGTACTATTCGCGGTTTATACTGATCCGGGCGCGCAGAACTGTGTTCTCACGTCCGGGACCTTGGTCCGACCTTGCAGGCAACCCAGCAGTCGAGGAGTACGAATGTCAAAGAATATCCTGATCACCGGATGCAGCAGCGGTTTCGGCCTTGACGCCGCCAAGACGCTTGCGAGCAAAGGACACCACGTCTATGCGACCATGCGTGACATCGCCGGCCGGAATGCACCCAAGGCCGAAGAGCTTCGCGATTTCGCCTCATCCGAGGGCGTTTCGATATCCGTACACGACATGGACGTCACTTCCGATACGAGTGTCCGCAGCGCTGTTGCAGGGATGGACCAGGTCGACGTCCTCATAAATAACGCCGGGTACGGCTACGGTGGCCCCGTCGAATCATTCGAAGGTGAGGAGATTCTGGCCCAGTTGGACTTGAACATTGTGGGCGCCGCACGAACCGCGAACGCGGTGCTGCCAGGTATGCGGGCCAGAAGCGACGGACTCATCATACAGGTCAGTTCGACCGCCGGGCGCGCGGCTTTTCCGGGATTCGGTGTCTACCATGCGAGCAAGTGGGGCCTCGAAGGAATGAGTGAAGCCATGCGGTACGAACTTGCGCCACTGGGGATCGACGTCGTGATTGTCGAACCCGGCCCATTTGCGACCAACTTTTTCGACAACATGAAGCAAGGTTCGCGGCAAGACGTCATGCAGGGCTACGCGCACGTCGTAGAATTTTTCGCTGGCTTCCAGTCGACCGTGGAGAAGCTCTTCGAGAGCGAGGATGCGCCAACGGATCCACAAATCGTCGTCGATATCTTCGTTAGGCTCGTCGACATGCCGAAGGGCGAGCGGCCGATCCGGACGATTGCCGGGCTCGATTTCGGCTTCCAGGCCCTGAACAACGCGGCCGAGCCGATTCGTAAGGCCAGCCTTGAGTCTATGGGTGTTGGGAACTGGGACGGCGCGCGAGCCTGATTGTATTGAGCTTTGCGACAATACTCCCGGCATTGCCGCTGACCCTAAAATCGGCTATTTGAATCTTTGCGCCTCTGGTCTCTGCTCCGTGTAGAGGCTAACGCATTCTTACGAGTAGCCACTTCAGGTCAGTAACGGTCTCTAAAGAGGCTAGACAACCGACGTCAGCTTTCCAAGAGCGGTCGATCCGTTATGCACAACACCAGGGTTTTGACCCACACAGCCCTGTCCCGGGGCCACTATGAGAACGCCTTTATACGCGCTTAAACCGGTGCCGCCGGTCAGGGACCAATAGCATCGGCTTTTTTCCCGGTATGGTCCTCGAGCTGCGTGAGTTCGGACGCGATCGCTCGAAAGAGTTTTATCCACTCGCTGCTATTCAGGTTCCCCGTGCCCCACCCGAGCCTGACGATAATCGTGTTTCGGCGTGGGTTGACATATAGATACTGGCCGTCCTTGCCCATCGCGAAGTAATCACCCTCTGATTCGGATGCCAGCCACCATTGATACGCATAACCTCGCCACCCGGCCGCGCTGAAACTCGCAGGCCAGGCCGGACCCGGAACCTGGTTGACATGGGTCGACGCTGACACCCACTCGGCGGACACAATCCGGTTGCCGTTCCAAACGCCTTCATTCAACAGCAACCGGCCGATCTTCGCGAAATCAACCGCGGATGCTGCAAGACAGCACCATGTTTTCTCCAATCCGCCCTCTCGGTCTGTAGTCCACACGCCCCGATTCTGCATGCCCAGGGGCAGCCAGATGCGGCGCTCCATGTAGGACGTGATCGTTTCCTCTCCCAGCGCCCGATCGAGCGCGAGCGCCAATAACGCATTGTCGCCCGACTTGTAGCGAAACTTCGCGCCGGGCCGATCTTCAACATGGAATTCGAGAATCCGTGATTCGAGATCCGGTGTGAAATTCAATATCACGTGCTCGCCAAACGGGTTGTCGTTTTCCACATAGTTGGATCCCGAACGCATTGACAGGAGATGATGCAGCGTCACATCGGCGAAGCCACGGTCTGCCAACTCGGGCACGAAATCGGTAATCGGCTGGTGCATTCCCTGCAAGTAACCGTCGTCGATAGCGGCGCCGATAAGTAATGAGAACAGAGACTTCGTCACCGAGAAGCCTTGCGACAGAGACGTTGACGTGTGCCCATTGAGATAGCGCTCGAAGACGAGCGTGTCGTCGTGAATGATCAGCAGCGCAATGGAATCATTCGCCGCGGCGATGTTTTCCAGATCGCCGCCGCCTCGAAAGCCTTCGAGCTTGCCGGCAGGCATGCGGAAGGAAACGCCATCCGCT
>JBFJNS010000262.1:0-4854 GCA_041618055.1 Binatia bacterium | reverse complement strand
TTGTGTCTTGATCGGATCTTTTACGAGCTGATAGTAGAACTTCTTGAACGGGCCTGCCGCGATACCTCGCCCTTCCATATCTTTCCGGGGCGAAGCATAGCGTGGGTCACGCGCTTCCGCGCCGGCTTTGGACAGTGTGAAGTCGATGAACAACATGGCGGCGTGCGGATGCGCTGCGTTTTTTCCCAACATGATTCCCGCCATGGAGCAACCAACGGGTTCCAGAAAAGCAACCCCTATTGGCGCCTTTTTCGCCAGGCTCGCGGCTGCGGTGGAGGTATAGGTGGCGGGTGTCATGGGCACTTCGCCGGCGACCACCAGACTACCCAAGGCACCGCCCGATATTTTTTGTACCCGAACATCCTGCTTGGCCAGCTTGTTGAGGAATTCTTCGCCCTGATGGATGAGCACGTTGCCCACGAAGTATGAGCCCGTAGTTGTCGTGGGCAATGTCATCTTACCTTTGAAAACCGGCTTTAGGAGATCCTGATAGGTTTTGGGGGCGTCCGCTTTGGAAATCTTGTCGGTGTTGTACATGGTAACCATGCAGGTTTCCCAGTGACCGGCCCAGAACGGAAGCTTGCTGCCCGGTTCTGCTCTTATCGCGCCCTCTTCGAGAGCCGCGTGCTCAGGCGAATAGTATGGCTGGCTAATTCCACGACCTTCGAAATAGAACGGACCGTTGTGGCCAATCACGTCAACCTTCATATTGCCGGAACGCTGTTCTTCGAGGAGCCGCGTCAGCAGCGACCTTCCGTCTGCTCGAAAGTAGTCGACCTTGATGTCCGGATATTTCTGGTTGAACGCCTTGATGGTAGGGAGCACCAGCGTCGGCACCGTCCCGGAAGTGTACCAGGTGAAGGTTCCTTCCTTCTTGGCTCCTTCTTCCAGAATCTTTTGCCGGTCAGGACCCTGATAGGCCGCCAGCTCAGCAACGGTCTTTGGCTGGGCACTTGCCGGATCCAACCACACAAACGACGCAGCAACGGCCACCAGAGCTGCCACGGCAATAGTCACAACAGGATGCAAATGCTTCATTAAACTTTCCTCCTTAAACGCTAACACCCGAGCGCTCGAGTCTGGCTCCTGCGCTAGAACCAAAGCCAGATCTTGCTGTATAAAAATTTTTTAAACTTAATTTCTATTGCCCGAGCTATATCGCCGCATCGCTGAGTCGTCAAGCGCACAGATACTCAGTGACAATCACGCTGTTGCGGCAATAATTCACACAAGGGATGGTTTTGGGCGGCTGATCGCATCAACCTAACTCGGCGAGCCGAAATGCCGCGATCATGATACCCGGGTCGGCAACAAATCCCGTGAGACTTGTCCGTTGCCTTTTACAGTTCAATCTCAGCAATAGTAGCTGCCCAACGCGCCTCTCCCCAAACTGTTTGACATTGTCGTCTCATCTCTGATAGCGGATTAATCACTTCCTTCTACAAAAACTCGCTCCGAGATTCGATCAAGATCGACGAGGGAAAACATTATGTTACCTCGCAGGAGCAATATCCGCAGAATTGTTTGAGGCCAGCCGCTTTGGCATGTGTACCGCCAAGCGAGCTGGCTTTTTGTTTGTGGTCGAGAACAGAGAGCAAGTGTTTGCGGCAGTTTTCTGAAGGGAGGGAAGTACGATGGCGCATTCTATAGCGAGGGTTAAGGTCAAGGATTACAATCAATTCGAAAAAGCGTTTGCAGCCAAGGCTGATGCACGAAAAGCGAAAGGCTGTGAGCGTGTTACAATTTACCGAGACCCGGCGGACAGAAATTCGCTGGTGCTGTACATGAAATGGGCAACGGTGGATGCAGCGAAGGGTTTTTTGGGCAACCCCGAACTTAAGCAGTACCAGAAGGACGTTGCGGGCGTCGTTGATGGGCCACATATTACGTTTTACGAGGACAGCGACTTAACGAGAACGAATTAAATTCGGCGAGGTCATCGGTAAAGAATATCGGGAGCCCCGTCTGTACAAAATTCGAGCGCAAGACAGCGGGGTTGCATCCCGAAGACGAGCAAAACGAAAAATAATGCCAGCGGCTCCGACAATTTGCGCCACGATAGTGCGCTGTTTTTTTATTTCTCATGTGCTGACTTATCTAAAACAAGCAGGTGAGCATAGGGACGGAGAATGTCTGTTAGGGTCAGGACCTGTCTAGATGGCGTGATTGGCGGAATCATCGGAGCGGCAATCGTTGCCGTGCTGTTTATGTTCATCGATACCGTGAAGAGCCTCCCGCTTTACACGCCTACCGTACTCGGAACGGGGCTTTTCGTGGGGGCCGAGGATCTCGCCGCGCCGAAGCAACCGCAGTTTTCTTTGAAGCTGACTCTGATGTACACGGGAGTTCATGGCCTGACCTTCATCGTGTTGGGGGTGTTGGGAGCACAGTTCGTTTTTTTGACTAAGAATAAGCTTAATCTAGGCTTGTCGATTTTGCTGCTCTTTCTGATTTTAGAACTGGGGTTCATCGTTACTTGGTATTTAATTGCAACCCCGGTTCTCGATCAGCTCGATTGGGCGCTGGTCTTGCTCGGGAACCTTCTGGCGGCGATCGGAATGGCGATCTATCTTCATCTGCGCAATCCGAGCGCAAGCGCAAGGCCGCTGCAACCCGACTAGGATTAAAGAGTGAATCTGCAACAGGGGTTTTACCCGTAGCGATTGCAGACCCACCCAAGTCAAAAATTTCACACGAGGTGCCTTATGGTTATAGGAGTCACTCTAACCGATTACACGGATCAGGGGCGGCGGGGAATCGAAGAATCTCCAAATCGGGCCCAAGCCGCGATAAACGAAGCGAAGAAGCTTGGCGTCAACGTCAAGGATCTTTACTACACTCCGGGCGGACCGCATAATGCCGCCATCGTCATCGAGGCTGAAGGCCCCGAGCCGATTCACAAGTTCATGGCGAGCGTTCAAGCGCTGGGGAACGTGAAGTTGAAATTCGTGCGGGCGTTTTCCATCGACGAAATGCGCAAGATGTTGTAGGTGTAATTGAAGGGAGCGTGAGCCGAACAGATCCCGGTCAATCCATCCCTGGTCCCAAGGGTTAGTTTCCAAACTGCGGTAGTAACCATGCCTAAGCCAACCAGAGTGACGCGAGCCTGCCCGAGTGCGAAGCTTTTGGAGGGGCTCGCGTCCCTGGTTACACTTTCGTGCGCCGTTGGGCGAGGGAGATTCAATTCATGGCTGATCTGAAATTTCTCGACAGAGTGTTCCATAATATCATGCAGCATTTCATCGCGACGGGGCAGGCGCCCCATTATACTGAGCTCGCGAGGGAACTGGGCCTGCCCGTAGAGGACGGGCGTAAAGCGCTCCGCGAGCTGATGGAAGCACCCTGCCCCGTTTACGCGGGCGGCCACTACCCCGGTTGGCTCTACCCTGGCACCGACTACATTGCTTCCTTTGCGCCCTTTAACAATTTGCCGACTCAGTATCGCATCACCATAGACGGGCAGCAGAAGTGGTTTGCTCAGTGAGGTTTTGAGGCGCTGGCGGTTCGCTGGCTGTTTCCTGGAAAGCTAGTCCGCGTGGACGCTCCATGTCTCGATTGTGCGGAGCCGATGGCTGTGGAAATGCGCGATGAAGCGACCGTTTCAGTTCAACCGGAAACCCTGGTGGGCTACCTCAACAGCGAATTTGGCGGGCCGCCGGAAGGTCGGGCGTACCGGTGAGCGGGGATGAATCTCTTCCGGTCGGAAGAGCATGCACGTAATTGGTCGCAATTCGACCGTGCCTACGAGACGAATCTCAAACCGCTATCGTTTTGGGCGGAACGATTCAGCGCGGAGCGATTTAAAGCCCGCAGCCGGAGCGATCATTTTACCTGGTGTACTGAAAGTACTTCCAGAATTGCTCCAGATCCATCGGCAAAACAAGAAAAGTAAATTCGTGAACGCGTGACATGCAGGTTTAGCCGAAACGCTGTTGAGTTCGCGGATTTAAATAAAATCATCCGCAGTTAAAAAGGCAGTGGGTACAAACCGCATCTATCATCAAGAATGTCGCGTCAGATAGTGAGAATGCCGATGGGGAGTTGCTTATGAGCATGTATCACGAAGGCCAACGCCAACTTCAGGATCGCTATGGCGGACGCGCGGTAGCGGATCGACTTGAAGAACATCGGCTGCACCGCATCTTCACCGAGGAGGACCGAGCGTTCATCGAATCGGCGCCGTTTTTTTTCCTGGCGACTGCCTGGCAGGACAACGTCGATTGTTCGATGAAGGGCGGTATCCCAGGCTTCGTCCGCGTCACGGCTCCCAATGAAATTGCGTGGCCGGACTACGATGGCAACCGCATGTACCGCAGCCTTGGGAACATCCTCAAAAACCCGGCGGTCGGCCTGTTGTTTCTCAAGTTCGACGCCAAGAGCACGAGGCTACGCATCACGGGGCGAGCTAAAATCGATGAAAGCCCAAAGGCTATCGCGGATCTTCCAGGAGCCAAACGTTTGATTCGAGTGACAGTGGAGAACATCTTCTATAATTGCCCACGCTACGTGCCAATAATGGATTTAGTTGAAACCTCGATCTATGCGCCGCGACCTGACTACACACCGCCCGAACCCGAATGGAAAAGTCGCGACTACATCCGTGATGCGTTGAAGGAATAATGATTAGCTGCTCCCCGTTACACTTGCGTGGCCTAATGTGGCTTCAGAGTGAGTTGACATCATCGTCTCGGGGTAGAGACTACCCGCTCAGTGACCGGCTTCAAGATTCGATCGCGATCCACGGGGGACACGTCACGTTACCTCGCAAGAGCGATTTCAACAGAATTGTCTGAAGCCGACCATCACCACACCGAAACACATCTCTCAAAACTCAGGTGTTTTGATACCGATAGA
>JBFJNS010000261.1:0-4856 GCA_041618055.1 Binatia bacterium | reverse complement strand
TTTTACATTCCCATAATGTTGTATCCAGCATCCACATGTATGACTTCACCGGTGACGGCACTACCGAGATCGCTGCAGAGAAAGAGCGCCGTTTTGCCCACTTCTTCAACCTCGATATTGCGCTTCAGCGGAGCCCGTTCGCTGACATAATGGAGCATGTCCTTGAACCCTGAGATCCCCGCAGCCGCCAGGGTCTTGATGGGCCCTGCCGAGATGGCGTTGACCCGAATCCCCTGAGGCCCCAGGTCGTGAGCTAAGTATCGGACGCTGGCCTCCAGGGCTGCCTTGGCAACGCCCATGACGTTGTAATTAGGAATGACCTTTTCCGAACCCATGTACGTCATCGTCAAAATCGACCCCTTGCCCCCTGCCATGAGCGCCGCGGCGTGCCGGGCCAGAGCGATGAAAGAATAGGCGCTCACGTCCATGGCGAGATGAAACCCCTGGCGGCTCGTCTGGACATAGGGCCTGGAAAGATCTTCTTTGTTGGCAAAAGCAATGGCGTGGATAAGGATATCCAGCCCGCCCCACTCCTGTTTCAATGTTGCGAAGACTTTTTCTATTTCCTCATCTTTGGTGACATCGCACGGTAGTATGATGTTGGCGCCAATACCCTCGGCCAAAGGTCTCACACGTTTCTCCAATACCTCTCCCGCGTAGGTGAACGCTAACGCCGCGCCCTCGGCGTGGAACGCTTCCGAGATCGCCCACGCAATGCTGCGCTCGTTGGCGACTCCGAAGATCGCCGCTTTCTTGCCCTCCAAGAGCTTCATCATGACTCTCCCCTAAACCTTTAACCTCGAACTCTCGAATTACTTCTTTCGCAGGCCCCTCTGCCAAAGATATTCCTGCGCCCCGGTGTGTTTACCGATCCAGCGTGAAAGTACAAAGAACAGATCGCTGAGCCGATTTATATACTTTAGCGGTGACTCGCCCACTTCTTCAACCCGTGACAACCGCAACATTTCGCGCTCCGCTCTGCGGCATACCGTGCGGCACTGGTGCAGGTAAGCGCCAATCCTTCCTCCTCCCGGGAGGACAAACGACTCCAGGGTTCCAAGTTCCTTTTGGCACTCATCAATGAGCTGCTCTATTTTTTTCACCTCGCGGTCACCGAGTCGATACATGCCCTCGTAAAGAAAATCTTGCGGGGTTGCCAATTCGCTGCCCAGGTCAAAGAGCTCATCTTGAATTTGTCGCAGCACCACATCCAAAAATCGATGCGCGTCATTGTCGTGAAGCTTTTCTTCATTGCAGGCCCGGGCGATGCCGACGACCGAGTTGAGTTCGTCGATGGTTCCGAAGGCTTCGATTCTCTGGGAATCTTTTGGAACGCGTTTACCGCCAACCAGGCTCGTTTCGCCCTTGTCGCCGGTGCGTGTGTACACTTTGGCAATTCTGACCATTGGGTTTTTGGAGAACAGCGCTCAGCTCAAAGAATACAAGACATGGAATCGTATAACCAGTAGTCGGGATACAATCGCAGCATCCCGTTCACCGGTCGCTGCTTGTTTCTGACCGCTGACTGTTGATCTCTCGGTGCTGACCGCTGAATGCTAAACTCGAACTGCCGATCCCTGACTGCTATGCCCTCTTTTCCGTTCGGCTCCGCCAGATCATGTAGGCGGGAATGCCAAGGCCGACGATGAAGACGCCCACGAGAGAGTCGAAAGGCTTCTCCGTGACCGAACCCCAGACAATCCAAAGATGAGCGATGATAAAAAGAATGGGCACCAAGGGATAGCCCCAGAGTTTATACGGTCTATTGAGTTCTGGTTTTTTCCAGCGCAGAACGATTACCGAACCCACGGTCAGCGCGGAGAACAGCGTGATGATGACGCTCACGTAGGTAAACAGGGTGCCGAAGGTGCCGGTGACGATGAGAAAGCACGACCACACGGCTTGCAAAATGATCGCGTTCATCGGCGTGTTAAGTGTCGGATGCACTTGCGCGAGCCCTCTAAAGAACACGCCGTCGCGCGCCATCGCGTAATAAATACGGGGCCCAAGCATAGTGACGGCGTTGAGAGCTCCTAGAATAGAAATGGTGATAATGGCGGTGATCCAGGCGGATGTCTGGTAACCGAACAAGGCGGTGGTGGCGACTTCCGACACTCTCAAAGCCCCCTTCATCTCGGTCACCGGCACCGCGTAAAGGTAAACCAGATTAATCGCAAGGTAGAGCGCGATCACGATGAGATTTGCCCGCAGCAAAGCGCGCGGCAGGTTGCGCTCCGGGTTCGTAACCTCGCCGGCGATGTAGATCACCGCGTTCCAGCCCGAATAGGCGAAGATGACCGGAATGAACGCCGCCGCGAAGACGCTAAAGTTGGAGATCTTGCCCCAATCGAAAAGCGGCGTGAAATGGGCGGTCTCGCCTTTGCCGAAGAAAGCCCCAAATATGACGATGGCCAAGAGAGAGCCAATCTTGAAAATCGACAGCACGTTTTGCGCCAGCGTTCCCTGCCGAACACCCATGCAGTGCAGTGTCGAAATAAGCGCTACGACCAAGATGGAAAAAAGCGTTCCGGCCGTAACGTTGATCGTCAAACCTGGAAGGGCGGCTGAGAAAAACGCCTGTTGGGAGCCGAGCACCGGAAAGAAGAACGCCATAAAACCATTGAAAGTGACGGCGAGGAAAGCGATGGCCCCCGAAAAGGTCACCAGAAAAGATGACCAGCCAGACAAAAAGCCCATGAGTTTTCCGTAGGCTTCCTTGATGTAATTGTAGTCGCCGCCGGCATAAGGGAGACTGGCGGAGAGCTCGGCGCAGCTCAGCGCCCCGGTCAGCGCCAGAAGACCTCCAAGAATCCAGACTAGCAGCACGCCCCCGGGCGACGGCAGGGTTTCCGCGATTACACCCGTGGAAATGAAAATCCCGGTGCCGATCATGTCGCCGGAAATCAGCATGACCGCGGAGAATAAACCAATCTGCCGTTTCAGCTCGGTTTGCGCCATAGCGCATACCATTAGCAGGGAAACCGGAGCCGGGCAACAAGTTTTCCCCGACGGCTTTAATCTCCTCGCATTGGGATATTGTCGAAATATGCTACGGTGAATCGTGTCTTGTTGAGGCTTTTAGTAGTCGAATACGTCGATTAGGAGAATTTCGATGTTGTTTACATTCGTGCTTCTCGCCGTGCTCCTGCTCCCTCCGCAGGTCATCGCCCAGGATGCCGCCAAGCGTGATCAACACCAGATGCATCGCCTTCATAGCGATCCAAAGGCCTATATCGAAGCGCTTGAGGATCCTAAGCGCGATGCATACCAGAAACCGAATGAGGTCTTGTCGGCGCTGAACATAAAACCAGGCGAGGTCATTGCCGACATCGGCGCCGGCTCAGGCTACTTCACGTTTCGCCTCGCTCAGCGCGTCGGTCCCAGCGGAAAAGTTTACGCTGTCGATATAAGCCCCGACATGATTCTGCATATCAACCGTCGCATTCGGGAACTTAAAGCGACAAACGTGGTCTCCATCCTCGCCGATCCCGACGACCCGCTCCTTCTTGACGCCTCAGTCAATCGCTTTTTCTTCAGCGACTCCTGGCACCACATTGAGAGCCAGACCAAGTACCTGACGCTGATGAAGCGCATGCTCAAGTCCGGCGGCGAAGTCGTCATGATCGACTTTCACAAGAAGGAACTCCCCTTCGGCCCGCCCATGCGCATGAAAATCGCACGCGAGGACCTGATCAGGCAGATGGAGAGCCACGGCTATCGGATGGCGAAAGAGCATACCTTCCTACCGTATCAGTATTTTCTGGTGTTTGTGCCGATGTAAGGCGCATCCGGAACTAGGGACAGGCCGCTCTCACGGCGTAATCGCAGGCACGGGATAAGAGATAAAGAGGCTGCCCAAGGCGCCAATGATGGCGAAAATCACGATCCCGGCGATGATGACGACCACCGTGTACGCCAGCGCTTTATCGCGAGGCGCCTTCATGAGCGGTGGCAATCCCAGGTATAGAAGATAGAGGCTGTAGAGCCCAATGATTTGCAGAAATCCCAATATGGGAATCAGGAGGAAAATGGCGGCCAGCCACGCGGCGGTGCTGGAATAGGCGGCTACTTTCAATGCCTGGATGTTGTTTTTGCTTCCCTGAAACGTCGGCGCCAGCGCATCGATGATCAGCGCCAGAACATACACGCCGGCGAGCCCGAGAACGTAGCTCACCACGGCCTGCCCGATGGCGCTTCCCAAAGGCACTCGATACATGCCCGCATACGGCAGATTGATGCCGATGAGTGACAGCCCTATGATTGAAGCCACCGGCCCTATCGCTGCCAACGGCAAAATATAAGACGAATACAGATCTCCGGCCGTGGTCTGCTCTTTTTCAATGACCGCCCACTCCTCTGCCGGCTGTAGAAGCAGACTCTTTACGCGATCCGTCAAGTTCATCATTCGCTCCCTTCGCACAAAATTTGGCTCACCCTTTGCCGTTGACTTGAGCCCCCGTTCGGCACCGGCCGAACAGCGGCAGAAAAACGCTAGCGAATAAACCACATATCGTCATCTTCGTCCAGGGAAAAGATCCCGTACTTTACCTGCGGATGCGACTGATTCCCTCGAATCAGGCAAAAATCTCGCGCTCATGATGGCCGCGCTTAGACCCCGCGGCAAAAACATCATGATCGACTTTCATAAAAAAGTGCTGCCGATGGGCCTGCAGCCGCAGATACCAATCGTCCGCTAGTGTAGTGTACCTGAAGTTCGTTGAAAAAATGCAAATGATGGTTGCGACTCGAATCGAATTCAAATCCCCCTTTTTCAAAGGGGGATTTTCTCTTTGGCATCTTAACCCCTCTTTGGCAAAGAGGAAAAGGGGAGATTTTCGGACGAAATGACGAGGAAT
>JBFJNS010000260.1:0-4856 GCA_041618055.1 Binatia bacterium | reverse complement strand
CGTCCAACGACTGGACAATTCGCCCAGGTGATCGACGAGAAACTGAGTCAGATGCTGGAATCTAAAATCAGCCTTGATGAAGCCCCTCAGAACTTCGCTAAACTGAAGGTGGCAAGTCGGACACCAGGCCACAACCAGGTCGGGCGCAAGGCCCGCCATGTTTTGCAGCGTGTGATTGACAATCTTCCCGCCCGCCTCGTTATCCCCCTCCCGGAAGTGAACGATGCCGCAGCAGTTATCCATTCCGCCGAGAACCGAGACGGACAAGCCCAGCCGCTCGAAGATATCCTCGATGGTCAAAACAAGGTGGGCCGTGCGCGGCAAATTGCAGCCGATCCAGAAAAGGACGGGCGCGGACTTGGCGGGTCGCGGCTCACGGCCCCTGAGTTTCTTCATTCCTTCCGGATCGACCTGCATCCCGGCGAGGACGCGGATGGTTTTGCCTTGTTTCTTAAATAGATCCCGCACGCTCTTGCGCGATTTCAAGGAATCACTCCTTTCCCTTCATCCTGTTTCTGGCAAGCAACAACATTCGGCGCGGGTTTACGGGCTCAGGACACTCCTTAACGCAAACCCCGCTACCGGCGCACGCCTCAATCCAGCTAGCGGAAGCCGCATTCCCCGCTCCGCCGCGCAAGATATCAAGCACGCCAACCACAACTTCCTTCGGATCTCTCCCTCGTGCCGCCGTATAGGGAAGGATCGGACAGACCTGAGCGCAAATACCGCATCCCGTGCAGTTTTGCAGGATATCACGGATCTCTCTGTCGATAAATTCTTGAAAAGCGCCTGCGCTCACGAAAAATCCTTTGACCAAACCCAACTCTGGGCAGGTCCCATCGGGGCGATCTTATACCATATTTTACCATTCGGGGACTAATGTAAATGTTCCCCAGAGATTGCTTCTTGCCGCCCACTCATTGACTTTACCTGATCCCTGTGCGCTCGGCGGAAAGCCCACGGGGCCTGTGAGACTGTGCTCCCTCGATATTCACCGCGGGGCTCTCAGAGCGAGAAGCAAAGATAAGGAGTAATAAAAGCTCCCAAATCGGCGGCGAGCGAGCGCGGTGCTCGTTCGCATGGGAGAAGACTTCTGTGAACTAAGTCGCGCGAACGCCTTTTAAGAACTTGCCTGATCATGATGTTTTACATCAAATAACACGACTTTAATTTCCGAGGGCTTCTTTTGTGCGCAGTGTTCATCTTGCCATGCATTCCAACTCCGCCTCGTCGGTTTGTTTAGTGGCAACGAAATTTCGGCACACTTGCGTCATTTTGTGCGCCTTGCCCTACTTCACAAAGCTCCGGTTGAAACTTGTGGCGTAGGATTTTTCCCTCTTGTCAATGAGATACCATTCGCAGCGGCCATAGTTCTCCAGTGGCATACGAGTTGCTTCAATAAAACAAAAAAAATCACTTGACAATTACAGCCTGTCTATAAAAATTGTAAATTATTTTTTCATCTTCCGACCCATCGTAAAGTCAGATGGGTCACTGGGCCAAGGGTGATCTCGGAATTTGAGGCCCTTTCGAGCCGGCATCAGGAAACTTCCCAGCGACTTTGGAGACTTGTCAATGGACTACAATGCCCTGATTCTCGGTCAGAGCTCGTCGCATTGCAGCACAGGTCGATGCGCCTCGCTGGCTACTTTCGTTGAGACGTCCAGAATTTTCAAGCAGGTACACGAAGAAAGTGGCTCACTTCCAAACACGACTCCTTTTATCCCTGACGTGATCCTTCTGCGATTCTGCGGCGATGACGATGCGCAAGCACTGATCGAGTCCTGCAGGCGCAAGTGGAATTGCGCCTCTATTCTGGCGCTTTTTTGTTGCAACTCAAAGGCGCCGATGAATGATGTTCTAGCTGTTCTCGGCCGCCTAGACGATTTTGCATTCTGCACGTTTCAGCAAGCGGAGTTTTCATTTCGGGTTCAGTATCTGCTGCAGAGCAACAAGCGGAGGTCCGTCTCAACAGCCAGCCAAAAGTTTGGGGAGGAGTTACGCGACCTACCGCTTGTCGGTGAAAGTCCAGCTTTCCTGCGCGTAGTTAAGAAAATCCCTCCATTGGCTCGCGTGGATCAGACCGTTTTGATCTCTGGCGAAACTGGCAGCGGGAAGGAAGTCATAGCGCGGGCGATTCACTACCAAGGTCCGCGCCATGGGAAACCTTTTATTCCCGTCAACTGCGGCGCGTTGCCTGATCATCTTTTTGAGAATGAAGTTTTTGGCCACGCGAAGGGAGCGTTTACCGACGCCTCCTCGGCAGAAAAAGGACTTATCGCCGAAGCTGAAGGCGGCACACTCTTTCTCGACGAGATTGATAGCTTGAGCATGTCCGCCCAGGTGAAGCTGCTGCGGTTTTTGGAAAACGGCGAATACCGGCCTCTCGGCTCATCGACTATTAAGATTGCAGATGTCCGCGTCATTGCTGCGACCAATACAAATCTGGTGGAGCGTATCAAAGCAAGGGCGTTTCGGGAGGACCTTTATTACCGTCTCAATACCCTCTCGCTTTTCATTCCTCCCCTTCGCGACAGGATTTCGGATGTCGTGCATTTGGCCAACCACTTCTTGGTGCAACATTCGCGGGAACACGACCGAGAGCCGCGGCGCATATCGAAGGGTGCTCTCGGGAAATTGATGGCCTATTCCTGGCCGGGAAACGTTCGCGAACTGGAAGGGGTGATTCGCGGCGCGCTGATCCTGACCTCTCGCCAGACCCTTGAGCGTGAAGATATCGATCTGCCGTTACGGGATTTCGAAGATACTCCGGGAAACTCATCCCGTCAGGCGATGAAAGGCAGCGTTGAAACGTTTGAACGCGACTACTTGAGGAGTCTTCTTGCTAGGTATCGTGGGAACATTACTCATGCGGCGCAAGCAGCGGGCAAACAACGCCGCACTCTCCAACGATTGCTGCGCAAGTATTCTTTAGACCGTCGGATGTTTCGGCTCTAGGTGCGACAGCTCGGAAATTGGGGAACCATGAGGCTGTGCAAGCCGCTTGGCTACGATCCAGCAGGCATCCAAGCTGCAAGCCGTTAGCCACGGTCCTTTTTGCCCGCTTCCAGCTCCCATCTGCGCCTTCTGGTACTCTGCTCTACGACTCTCTTCATCTTTTCCGCTCGTATAGCGCCTCATCTTTGCCGCTTTTTGCCGTGGCACTCTATCGTTCTTCCATTATGCCTCTTTGACTCTGCGTAAAGCGTCGCACAGCTTCTGCGACAAAATGTCGCATTTGCTGCGTCAAAAAAGGGCGGCTCATTGATCTCCAATCTGCCAAACAATTCTTGCCAGGCGGCCGCCGTGTTGCGTCAACAGGCCGCACTTGCCTTGGTGGTCGCCTGGATTCATCCACAAACAGGATACGCAAACACAGGGATTTTTTTCTGGCATCGCCTTTGCTCGCACAAGCGACCGAAATCGGCAAAGGTGATCTTTTGAAATCAGATCGCGCACGGCGTTCCAACCACACCGTGATCCGTGCCATCCTTTGTTACTGGATCAAAAGTCCTGATGCCAAAGACACAATGGAAGGCATTCGCAAGTGGTGGATACCACGTGGCCACGCGGTGGCAGAGGGCAAGGTTCAGAAAGCGCTTGAGTTCTTGCTTTCAAAGGGGTGGGTGACGAGGCGGGAAACAACGCCATTAAAGACGATCTATCGAATCAATAAACATCAGTTGGAGAACATTAAACGCTATCTCGCTCGTTCTTAGCATGAGGCGAGAATCGCGCCCGCGACGGCGCTCAACCAAATGTCACTGATAAACCATAAGGAGGAGGTTCCATGCCCGTAGCAGCAACGTATCCGGGGGTCTACATAGAGGAAATACCGAGCGGCGTGCGTACCATCACGGGAGTGGCGACATCAATCACCGCTTTTATCGGCAAAGCGCTGCGGGGGCCGACGGATCAGCCCGTGACCATCACGAGCTACGGGGACTATGAGCGTATCTTTGGCGGTCTGCATCGGGATTTCACCCTGAGCTATGCGGTGCGTGATTTTTTTACCAACGGCGGCAGTCAGGCCGTGATTGTGCGGCTTTACAAACCGGTCGGAGGAAAGGCCTCGAAGGCTCTGTTCGAAGTTCCGAATCTAACGCTCGAAGCCGCGTCGGAGGGCGCATGGGGCATGAAGGTGCGCGCCCGCGTGGATAAAAAGCCCACCACGGACGCCAATCTCCAAGCGGTCGCTGCGCGACTCGGTGTGCAGGCCGCCGATCTTTTCGACCTTAGCCTCCGTGACGGCAACACGGGAGTTGTGGAAACATTTCTTAATCTGACGACCAAGGAGAGTGCGCGGCGCGCGGACCGCGTGTTAAAATCAGAATCGAGTTTAGTTCGCGTCGCAGCGAGCGTCACCCTTCCATCGAGTACGTCGCCCAGCGCCCACACCGGCGCTCTGACCGACACGGATGTCTGGACTCACGCCAGCAAATCGACGGCAGCCAAGAATGCGGCTCCTGCCGATGAAGCAGTGGACAGCGACACCCTCGATTCCGCTGCGTACAAAGGCAGTCAATCGGCCAAAACGGGCCTCTATCAGCTCGAAAAGACCGATCTTTTCAACTTGCTCTGCATTCTGCCGAACGTTCGTAACGGTGACGTGCCTGATGATGTCTATCAGGAGGCATTGAGTTATTGCGCCAAACGCCGTGCCATGCTGCTCGTGGACTCGAAAAACGCCTGGCAAACGGTGAGCGCCGCGCAGTCGGGCCTGAGCGGGATGAATCTCACCGGCGACATGGCGCGCAATGCCGCGCTCTACTTTCCGCGCATCAAGCAAGCCGATCCCCAGCTTGGGGGTCAAATAGAAACATTGGTTCCCTGCGGCGCCATCGCCGGTATCATGG
>JBFJNS010000259.1:0-4865 GCA_041618055.1 Binatia bacterium | reverse complement strand
CATCAGTGACGCTAGAAGTCCTACTAGAGCAAATGTTCTCATCACGACCTCCTTTCGCGGTGTATCTTCATGGAGCCTCAACTTAACGGCTTCCTGCCACCGCTATCGGTTGCGATCTTTTCCTTCCTAAACGGTTGGTTAATAATCCCGTAATTCCTCGACTCTAATATTCCCGTAGAATTGGTTTACCCTTGTGCTCCGCTTGGATTAATACCTTCGATAAGAGGACATATTGGGCTGCGATGTGATTGACCACTCCTGCGGCGCAGCACTATTTGCAGCTCTCTGCGTAATAGCTTAAGCTGCTGGATTTTTAGATCAAGATCGGCAAGATGGCGGCGGGCCAATGCCTTGACTTCCGCACAGGGGGGCTGACCCCGGCGCGAAAGCTCCAGCAGTTTCCTGACTTCATTGAGCGTGATCCCCAGAGCCTGAGCCCGACGCACGAAGGTGAGCAAACTAACGGCGTCCTCAGCGTAAATCCTGTAACCGTTGGGTAGGCGCGCAGCCGGCCTCAGTAACCCCCGGGCCTCATAGTAGCGCACCGCCGAATTGCGAACCCCTGCCCGCCTTGCCACAGCGCCGATGGTTAACATGCCCGTAACCCCCTTGACCTTAAACTATAGTTGAAGGTTTAACCTGCTATTAAGTGTGGAGTCAAACTTTGCCGGCGGTCAGAGTTACACCGGAGCTTTGCTGGCGGCTGACCAAACTGGACGGGATCACGAATAAGACCATGGAAAAGGTACAATTCAAGATCGGCGGCATGTTCTGCTCCTTTTGCGTGGGCACGATCCAAAAAGCTCTTGGCCGCATGGACGGAGTCAGTGAGGTACACGTCAGCCTTGCTCACGAGGAAACTCTCGTTGAGTATGATCCGACGAAAGTATCCCCAGAGGACCTGAAAGATACACTCGTCGCCGTCGGCTACACGGTCAGGGACCCCAAGAAAGTACGGACCTTTGAGGAAGAAGAAAGAGAGATGCGCGAGGAAAGGGATCGGCTTATCCTTGCCGGTTCCCTGACGGGGAAAGCTCTCTTGCTAATGCTACTCATGTGGTCAAATCGCATGTTTCCTTACACTTATTGGATTGCTCCAGTGCTTGGCTTCACCGCCGTTTTTCTAGTCGGCTGGCCGATACTCAAAATGGCATGGGGATCTCTGAGGCGAGGTATTTACAATCAACATGTTCTTCTGGAGTTCGCCGCCTTCGCCGGCTTGGCGGGTGGAGTCTTAGGTTTATTTTTCCGGGACTTTCCTGCCCCCGATTTCTTTGGAGTGGCGGTTTTTGTCGTCACTTATCATATTCTCAGCCAGTATACGTCGCTCCATGTCCGAACCCGAAGTTCCCAAGCCGTCCGTAAGCTGCTCAGCCTTCAGCCCGCTACCGCGCGCGTGATTCGCGATAGCAAAGAGGAGGAAGTGCCGATCGACCAGATTCGCATGGGCGATTTGGTCAGGGTCCGCCCGGGAGGACAAATTCCTGTGGATGGTGAAGTTGCCGATGGCGTCTCGGCGGTTAACGAGAGTTTTATAAGCGGAGAGCCTTTGCCAAAGGACAAGGCCAGGGGCGACGAGGTGATCGGCGGTTCAGTGAATCAAACGGGCACCCTGGTAGTCAGGGTGACGAAGATCGGTGAGGAGAGTTTCTTGCAGCAGATAGCCAAGCACTTGCAAGAGGCCCGGGCTCTCAAGCCGGGCATCATCCAACTCGTGGACAGAATACTCGTCTACTTCGTCCCGGGGGTTCTCGGGTTCGCTGCAGCCGCAATTTTGATTTGGACTGTTGGAGCCTGGATAGTCGCAGGCGCGCCCGACATCATCCGGGCCACCTATGCGGGGTTAGCCGTTCTGGTCATGGGCTACCCCTGCGCGTTGGGTATGGCAACACCTCTTGCGATGATCCGAGGCGGAGGCGAGGCGGCACTCAAAGGCATTCTTATGAGAACGGGTGAGGCTTTCCAGGTGTTTAAGGATGTAAAAAAAGTCGTTCTCGATAAAACAGGCACGATTACGGTGGGGAAACCGCAAGTGGCGGACGTGATCCCGTTGAACGGCGGCACCGACGCAAGCATTCTCCAATTGGCCGCCAGCGCCGAGCGGCCCTCCGAGCACCCACTCGCGCAGGCAGTCGTCGAAAAGGCGCAGCAAGAAGACGTGACACTTAATGAAGCAGGGGAATTCCAAGCGACGGCGGGAGGAGGAGTTCGGGCCCAATTGGAGGGCAGCAAGATTCTTCTCGGAAACCTCCGCTTTCTACAAAACGAAGGAGTGGACATTACCATAGGGCAGCCGAAAGCAGCACAGCTCGAGTCCCAAGCCAACACGGTGATCGGCCTGGCTCGGGATGAAAAGCTCATCGGGCTTCTATCAATAACTGACACCATCAAAGAAGACGCAACCGAGGCGATCCAGCGCATGAAAGAGGCGGGCCTTCAGCCGGTGATGATCACCGGGGACAACGAGCATACGGCTAAGGCAGTTGCCGGACAAGTCGGCATTGAGGAAGTTTACGCCCAGGTTCTGCCTCAGGAAAAAGCGGGCAAGGTGCGTGAGCACCAGAAGCGCGGATGTCGCGTGGCTATGGTCGGCGACGGAATAAACGACGCTCCGGCTTTGATGCAGGCGGACGTGGGCGTCGCCATTGGCGCGGGGACGGATATTGCCATAGAGTCTTCCGACGTGATTCTCATCGGCGAGCGCCTTGGCGGCTTCGTCGATGCCTATCATATCGCCCGGCAAAGTTATCGGAAAACGGTGCAAAATCTCTCCCTTGCTTTTGCTTTCAACGGCATTGGCGTCCCTCTCGCGACGACCGGCTGGGTCCACCCGGCGTGGGCGATGATGGCAATGGCTGCGAGTGTCAGCGCCGTTCTCGTCAATTCCTTTGCAGGTAGACTCCTACCCAAAGCCAGGACGAGAAAGCAACCCGAAAAGACCATTGAAACGGACGACGTGGATAAGTTCGATCTCGTAGTTCCCAGCATTCATTGCGAGGGGTGCGTGCAAGTGATCGGTGATGCCCTTGCCCGTATTCCCCAAGTGGTGCGAGTGGCAGGCAAACCGAAGGAGAAACATGTGATTGTCGCCGTTCAAAAGGGATCGCTTTCGCGGGAAATGATTGCCGAGGAGATTGCAAAGCTTGGGCATGTGGTGGACTCATAACCCGCTGGTTTGGTGTATCAGAAGTTCCACTGCCAAAATCGGTGGCCTACTTTCGTCATTCCCGCGAAGGCGGGAATCCAGGTTTTTTTGTATCTCCTGGATTCCGGCTCTCCCATGCATGCGCCCCCTCGGCCGGAATGACGTCCAAATTAAATGACAGATTTCGGAGACACCACACCAGCACTAGTGTCCTAAAACCAAAGTTCGCTGTATAAATTCGTCGTCATTTCGCCAGAAAATCTCCCCTTCCCCTCTTTGCCAGAGAGGGGTTAAGATGCCAGAGAGAAAATTCCCCCTTTGAAAAAGGGGGGAAAAGGGGGATTTGAATTCGATTCGAGTCGCGACCATCATCTGCATTTTTTCAACGAACTTCAGGTACACTACACTAGAGCCGTGCTGATTAAATAAGCACATGGAATTGTATCAAATCATCTTAGTCCCCATCGCGTTTGGTCTTCTGGGTTTCGTAGAACCATGCTCCATCGGAGCAAACATCATCTTTTTAGGCTACCTGGAATCACGTGGGACCTCGCGGACTTGGGAAGCCGTGAAATTTACGCTCACAAGAGCGCTCTTCTTGGGACTGATTGGCCTCGCGGTGGGCGTGGTGGGTCAGTCACTGAGAATGGGAGCCTACTCCTATTCTCTTTTCCTTGGAATCTTATACTTGGCTCTCGGATTAGTCGGGATTTTCTGGCGCTACCGGGGAAGCGGATTGGGGTCCCTCGACCTCGGCCGCTATTTACCGAAAGAAGGCGCCGTACCGTTGGGGGTAATTTTCGGCCTGAGCGCCCCGGCTTGTTCCCTGCCGCTATTTCTCGCGCTTATCGGACTGGGCTCGGTCAAAGGTGCTTCGATCGGGTTTCTGACCCTGTTTCTGTTCGGGCTGGCGCTTTCTGCGCCGCTTCTTTGGATTGCCCAATCAGGGAAAGCCGATGAAGTGCTGCGTCGTTTAGGAAGGCTTGCATCGAGAGTCCCCTACCTTGCGGAATTCGTCCTTATTCTCGTGGGCGGGGTGACGATACTCATCTCCTGGAAGCAGTTAGCGATTGTTTAAAGAGCAAAAAAGGAGAGCGATATGCGCAAATGGGCGATAACGGCCGTTGCCTCGCTGATCGCCTTTGCTGGTGTATCCATCGGTTATTACATGAATCCTGCGGGCGTTCCTCCAGTTAAGGCTTACACCGAGGGAAGGGAAGTTAGATTCATTCATACCGAGGCCTCCGATCCCAAAGTCGCCGAGCTTTTGACTCAAATGATGGGGTCTCCGGTTCTCACGGTACCATCGCTTGCCAAAGCGCCTGAATCCATGCTTGCGAACGTCTATGTTTTTAAAAACGGCGTGAGGGGCGATGGACCTTTCGGCTTTCAGCCTGATGTCTTCGACAATCCTCCCGGCATGGATGGCTACAGGCCGTTACGGTCCGTCAACATCGTCACGTGGAACAATGAAAACGCGGCGCGAGAACTCAGGTCAGCCGCCGAAGTCACGGGCGCCGCTGACAAAGGCGAGGTCGCCATTGAGCGGTCTGGTGTGGTCGTGAACATGCCCCTGCTAACATGGCCGGGTGGAAGGCGGTAGGCTAACGCCCTATACCCGATCGCCATCGAGAGAACTCTCATGAATTATCTGATTTGGACCGTCGAACCCGAAATTTCTAGTCCTGGTCCATCTACGCCGCACCCTTACGCGCTCCTG
>JBFJNS010000258.1:0-4876 GCA_041618055.1 Binatia bacterium | reverse complement strand
TGGGGGATGGGAATTCGACGATTTTCAATAAACGATCCGTTCAGACCTCAGTGGTCGTGGAAGACGGCCAGTCCCTCTTGATCGGCGGAATTATCTCGGAGAATAAAAGCCGGACGGTCAACGAGATTCCGTTCTTGGGTAGATTGCCCGTAATCGGGCAGTTCTTCCGGACCACCAGCGAAGCGGCGGACAAAACGGAACTCATCATACTGCTCACGCCGCGTGTGATCGCCAATCCCGAGGAGGGGAGACAGTTGACGGAAGAGTTCAAGCGGAGGCTCAATAAGCTGGAGCAACACCTCAGAGCGATCCCTTAGTGCCGTGAAGCATCCCGCAGGGGAGCCCTGAACGGAACGGCCCGTCGCTCGCACCCTGTCATTTGAAGCGACGGGTCGATCCCCCCGTGTAGGGCATACCCCGCAGTGTAGTGCAAATCCTCCAGAGAAGCTGGACCAATTTGTACCGTAGGAGCCTTGGCCATGGAGTGCTCCTTCTTGCACTAATTATCTAAGTATTTGAAATTCCAGATGTAATTCGTTTCTGCCTATATTCTTATTTGGCACGTGAAATATTGGCGCAGGTATTGCGTCTAATTCTTACGCATTAGCCCAAAAACCAAGCAGGAGGGTCGTAGCGTGGGATCAGTAATGCGTGGCCACACTAGCCGAATTTTACGTGACGTGGCGGAAATTTCGCCGCGCGAATTTGAGACCTCGGATCCCCTTCTTGCCAGCTTTCTGCGCTGCCGCAACTTCGACTTGCTGAACTTGAGGCGAACGAAAGACGATAAAACGTTTTTTACATTTCTTGATTCACCGGAACTTCGGCTCGGAATCGTGGACTTTGTCAATGACGGCGTAGTGCCTGTTCGAAGTTTCTATTCAACCTTGCGTGACCTTGAAGCCATCAGCCGGCATAAAAAGCCGCTGTAACAATTCTCGCAACAAGAGCAGGGCGCTGTTGTTGCGCTTTTTCCCTCGTCGTTAACCCTAATCCGACATTTTTTCAGACGCGCTCGACCCCGCAAGCCCTACAACCGTGGGCATGCCCTTCGGGATTACAAATGGCAAATGTCAAATTGCAAATCAGAGATCTGCGATCTGAAATCTGTCATTCCGAGCGAAGCGAGGACTAGGCGGGCCTCGCTAACCACGCAGTCATGTGAGTTATTGTCGGATCAAGGTTAACTTTTCCGGTCTGTCCCCACCGCTGTAGAGGGCAATTATCTCTTACTTTGTGGATCGTTACTTCTGTGAAAAAGGAGGGAACGAAGGGGAATTTTGTTTCACGCCCCTTGTCTGAGTTTCTCTGCGATGTCTGCAGCCAAAATTCGCTTGTTGACTTTGGTGTCGGACACCATAGGCAGCCTCTTAACCAGCTCTAAACGCTCTGGCAGCTTGTAGGGCGCGAGTTGTCTCAGACGCAAAAACGAAACGACTTCCGCCAAAGTGATTCCGTCCTCGGTTCGCGGAATCACGTAAGCGCAGACTTTTTGGCCCATGATGGGATCAGGCATGCCAACCACTGCGACCTGCTTGATCTTCGGATGGGCGAGAAGATGGTTCTCTATCTCAAACGGCTGGATATTCTGCGCGCCGCGTATGATCAATTCATCCTTGCGTCCGAGGACGGTGAGATTCCCTTTTTCATCCCAGCGGCCGAGATCTCCTAGTGATAACCAACCATCTGCGGCCCACGACTTATCGCTCTCTTCAGCGTTGCCGTAGTAACCGGTTGAGCAACTGGGCCCTCGCCCTTGGAGTTCGCCGATTTCGCCGGACCCGAAGGGAACGATGCGGCCATGTTGCTCCATGAGGCGAACTTCAGTGCCGACTCTCGGCTTGCCGACGGTGGTGTAGCGCACCTCCGGAGAGTCCAAAGGGGAAGTGAAGACGACACCTCCCCAGTCCACGGCGCCATAAGTATTGATCACAATACCGCCTAGTCTCCCCTCGGCCTCCCGGGCGAGATTGGGCGCCAGCGGAGCTCCGACGCTAACCCAAAAGCGCACGGAAGAAAGATTGTAGCGGGCGCTCGCCGGAGAGTTGACCAACATCGCCAGCAGGGCGGGAACCACACAGGCCACTGTGACTCTTTCTTTTTGAATCAGCGCCAGGGCTTTGTCGGGTTCGAAATGAGTCAGGAACACGGCCTTGTTGCCCATTTGCGGCGCGGCGAAATAAACGGGAATGTTGGGACCTGCCGCAGCGGGCGAAAGAGCCGCAATTGCGTCCTCAGGCGTGACGCCCAGCGTTTCCACATACGCGTGACCGTATAACAAGCGCGCCGCCGCCGTGTACTCGGCGAACTTGGGCAGGCCGGTGCTGCCGGTGGTTGCGTTGATCAGGGAAACCTCGTGCGACTTGTAGCGGCGCATTTCCAGCGTGGCTGTGTCTGTTTCCTTCTCCCATGGACGGGCGGTGAGTTCATGCAGTGAAACCGCTTGGGCAGGGAGGTCGTTTCCGGCAACTATAATGTGACGAAGGTTCGGCGAGTCTCGCTGCACCTCTCGAATCATCGTAAGGTAATCAAAGTCGCGAAATTTCCACGGCACCACCGCCGCCGCGGCTCGCGTAAGGTTCGCACAGAGGCGCATCTCGGCCTGGCGCAGCGTGTGCGGCAGCGGCAGGCAAAGTATGCCCGCCCGTTCGCAGGCAACCCTAAGGAGAGGGAGTTCGATAGTGTTGGGCAGCTGGACTAGGAGTACGTCATCCCGCTTCAGTCCGAGCTCGAGCAGTGCGAGCGCGAGCCGCTCGGTCCAAACCTTTGCTTCGGTCCACGATAAGCGGCGCTCTCCATCGGTAACGGCAACTCGGTCAGGGTACCAATTGGCGTTCCTGTCCCAGTGGTCCGAAAGAGTGACGGGCTGCCAGACCCCTTGGCTTAAGTACTTGCCTATGACTTCATCTGTCAGCCGAGAAGGCCGAGCCATGGACTAAACCCGGTAACCGGCAGCGGGCTTATTTTAGTTGCCTCATGGCAACAAAGAGATCCTGCCACGGTTGCCCCGGCACGTGGGGAGGCAATTCCTCCAGAACTTTGATGGCCCAGGGCTCGGGTTGGAGCCGGCCGGTCTCGGAACGGATCCACAGGACATCGCCGTCCGGGAGCTTGTTCGGCTGGCGTGACAACTCCGCCCGCACCAGCTTGGTGTCATACTTTCGCGGCCCGTGGGCGAGATCTTTAATAAACAGTACTTCTTTTCCTTCGTTGAGATCGCGCATCCGACGCACGAAGGTGACATATTCTTTTTTCATCGTTTCCCTCCCAACCCGTAGTTCGCCCACTCAGCCAGAACCTTGTTCTTGACTGCCTCGGGATAAGTGGTTTCAAAAGACGACTTCACAGGAATGCCCTCCGGGTCCCAATCGTCGGGCCATGTGGCATCAAACACGACCGATGCCCCCTTGAGCCTGCGGCGCTCGTCGGCGTTGTAGCATGGGGTCAGCGCATTTGCCCGCCCTTCGTAATGTTCCAGGGTTATGCCACGGCCCGGGTGGCACTTGGTGGCGAAGGCGTGAATGACCTGGTTCATATCGAAGGCATCGAGATCCTTGTCTACAACGATGGCTTTGGAAACCATCACGCGCCGGGCCGTGAAATAGTCGAGCACCTGGCGCGCTACTTGGCTGCCGCCGCGCTCGACGCTCACGACGATGAGGTGGGTGACCCCTTCAGGCGGGACGTAAACTTCTCTTACGGGAACGCCGCGGCGCTTCAGTCCCCGCTTCATGGCAATCCCCGCCGTCAGAGAGGCGGCGATGGAACTATCGTCAGGCGGCACGCCCAAGGTGCTCAGGGTGAGAGTCGGATTGTTCCTGTGCGTGATCCCCGTGATCTGGACGAGAACGCCTTCGCCCATGGTGCCGCTGCGGTAACCCGGATATTCTCCGAAGGGTCCCTCCAGAGCAATGCGATCGGGCAGCAATTCTCCCTCGATGACGATCTCCGCGTGGGCGGGAACCATCAAGTCCTGGGTCTTGCACTGAACGAGCTCCACCGGCGCTCCTCTCAGTCCGCCCGCGTATTCGACTTCGTTCTCTCCGGGCTTATAGGGATCCGTCGCGACCATATGGCAAAGGGATTCGCAGCCGCTCACAATGGCGATGGGCATCGGTTGTTTGCGCGGCAGGTACTTGCTCTTCATCATCATGGCAAGCTGGCTTGTGGCTTGCGGCCACCCCGTGAGCAGGTTCTGGGTGTGAGTCATGAAACGGTACATGCCCCAGTTGGTCCATCCCGTGTCCGGGTCTTTCGTGATGATAATGTCCCAGGTGGCTATGTAGCGACCGCCATCGCCATCGTGCACCATGGGCGCCGGCAGTTTATAGACATCTACCTGAGAGCCGGTCATGACGTTTTCCTGGCACACCGCCGAGTTGACGACGACCGGCTTGATCTTCTTGTCGCGCCGCTCCTCATAGGCTGCGTAGAGCTGGCGTACCGAAGTGTCGGGCGGGAGCCCGAGCGCAATGGCGACGCGTCGCCAAGTGGCCACGGGGCCGTTCAGGATGGCGTAGCCTGAGGGATAATCCTTGATCTTTTCGAATAGCAGCGCCGGGCCGGACTGTTCGAAGTTGCGCCGGCTGATGGCCCCAAGTTCCATATCCCAATCCACTTCTCGCTTGATGCGAACCAGCTCACCAGATTTGTCCAAGGCGGCGATGAATTCCCGTAAGTCACTAAATGCCATAGCGTTCCTCCTCTGTCTTCTTCGCGAGTCTCACGCAATACTTCGCGTTTGTCGATTTAAAATGCTTCGAGCTCTCCCGGTTTCTCTCAGACCTTGAGCAGCCGATCCAGAATGTCCGGGGAGATAAAATCTTCCAATCTGGTTTTGCTCAGGGCCTCCTTGGGCACCTGAACGCGTGCCGCA
>JBFJNS010000257.1:0-4890 GCA_041618055.1 Binatia bacterium | reverse complement strand
CCCCGTATGCTGGAGCCGTCAAAGCCAATCCCCTCCTCAAATAAATCCGCCGTCAACTCAGAGGCCGGTATCGAAAAGTGATGCCACAGCCCCGGTACATCCACAAACTTGAAATCCACTATCTCGACCTTCTGCTTCTTCACTAACTCCAATACGTCTTTGGCTGCCATGGTACTCTATGCTCCTCTCTCTTCGTCACCTGGGTTTAGGACTTTTCAACCTCCGTCACTAGACGGCCGTGAGGCAGCCTATCAGGCTCCCTACTCCGCAACGCCCTGGGAAAACCTTCGCTGGGAATTTGGAATTCGGGGTAAGCCATGATACCGTGCTCGCCCACATCCAAACCGGCGACCTCTTCCTCCGCGGATACCCTGAGTCCCATCGTAACCTTGATCGCTGCCCACACCAGCCAGGAACTCACCGCGACAAACGCACCGATGCCTAAGACGCCCGCCATCTGAGCCGCCAACAGCTTGATTCCCCCGCCAAAAAACAGACCGTCTCCCGTTGTTCCGGGCGCAAACTGGTCTTGGGCGAAAAGTCCGACCGCCAACGTGCCGAAAACCCCGCAAACAAGATGCACCGAGATGGCTCCGACTGGGTCATCGATCCGCACGC
Source organism: Binatia bacterium (assembly GCA_041618055.1). Taxonomy (GTDB): domain Bacteria; phylum Desulfobacterota; class Binatia; order UBA9968; family UBA9968; genus JBFJNS01. The sequence continues at coordinate 4,272 of JBFJNS010000257.1, read as the reverse complement.
GGTCGAAAAAGAGCACCGAGAGCACCACGAGCACACCGGCGATCAAGCCTATGATCAAAGAACTCGGTACGCTGACGAAGGCGCACGGCGCCGTGATGGCCACCAACCCTGCGAGCGCTCCGTTGAGTATCATCGTCAGATCGGGCTTGCCTAGAAGCATCCAGGCAATGATCGCCGCCGCCACAGCCCCGGCAGCGGCCGCGGTGTTCGTGGTTACGGCGATCCGGCCGATGGCGCTGAAGTCAGCCGCCATGGTGCTGCCGGGATTGAATCCGAACCAGCCAAACCACAAGACGAACATACCGAGAGTCGCCAAGGCAATGCTGTGCCCCGGGATGGGATTGATTTTCCCCGCGCTCGTGTATTTTCCCAGTCGCGGTCCTAACATCATGGCACCTATCAGCGCCGCCCAACCCCCGACCGAGTGCACAACTGTCGAGCCGGCGAAATCCCACATACCGAGCTTGGCCAACCAGCCACCACCCCAGATCCAGTGCCCCCCGATTGGGTAGATCAGTCCAACCATGAAGAAACTAAAAACAAAAAAAGCGCCGAACTTAATCCGCTCGGCCACCGCTCCGGAAACTATCGTCGCGGCGGTTGCGGCGAAAACGAGCTGAAAGAAAAATTTCGTCCACAACGGGACGCCAGTCCAATTGATGGCCGAATAGACTCCCTTGTATCCTTCTCCCGTCATCGGGCTGTTGTCCGCGCCGGAAACGAACCAGAGCCCCTGGGTGCCGAAGAAAAGGTTGCCATCCCCAAACATCAGCCCCCAGCCGACGATGAGAAATGCCAACGAGCCCACGGCGAAGACAATCACGTTCTTCGATAAGACGGCGACGACATTCTTGGCGCGACAAAAACCAGCCTCCAGCATCGAGAAACCCATATGCATGAAAAAAACCAAAACCCCGGCGAGCAAGGTCCACACGGTATCCATGGCGACCTTGGCGCCTCCGAGTTGAGTCAGCAGATCCTGCGTAAATGGTACCTGAATCCTCGCGGCCTCCGCTTGTGCTGCCGCGGCGGGCGCCTCCTGCGCGAAGGCGCTCCCCACAACGCTAAACACGACCACAAGCACGGCCAAAAACAGAATCAGTCTGAGATTTTTTGTGAAGATCATCTTTCTTCTCCTCTCACTTTCGCTCGCCTCGTCAAATCGCTTCTTCTCCCTTTTCACCCGTTCGGATACGGATGACTTCGTCAACAGGCGTGACAAATATTTTGCCGTCCCCGATCTTTCCCGTGCGGGCGCTCTCACTGATCAACTCGACAACCTTGGCTGCCTTGTCGTCGCCGACCAAGATCTGTATCTTCACCTTGGGCAAAAAATCGACGCTACACTCCGCGCCGCGATACAGTTCCGTGTGCCCCTTTTGGCGTCCGAACCCCCTCACTTCTTCAACGGTCATTCCTTGGATTCCAGCTTTGCTCAACGCCTCTTTGACCTCATCTAATTTGAACGGCTTAACGATCGCTTCGACCATCTTCATAACCACTCCTTTGCGTGGGTTCCTTCAGGAATAAAAATGTGTGCTGAACGAGTTCTTGCCGTTCGCTCCTCAGCAATCAGAGTGCCACGCTAACGCAAATTGACGTCAGCGCCGTTCACGACTGAAATTGTTGGGATATCTTGAACCAATCGAATTCGAGCTGGACTAAGCCCGCGGATTTCGTGCCTAACGATTGGGCAAATAGCTTAATTCCTGGGCAGTGTAATCGGTGCCGGAATCAAACTCACAAGGACGAGCATCAGAATAGTTTGCGGTGGGTGAGGGCCGGCAGCTCCACGCGCACTCGCGCCAAATAATCTAGATCAATGTCAGCGAGAACGATCCCCGGGCCATCAGGAAGTTCCGCAACGATTTTCCCCCATGGGTCGATGATCATCGAGTGACCATGGGTTGCAAAGCTTTTCGGGTTTTTTCCGTACTGATCCGGAGCAACAACATACACCTGGTTCTCAATGGCTCGGGCTCGCAACAACGGCTCCCAATGGGCCTCCCCGGTATAAGAGGTAAAGGCGGAGGGAACAAATATGAGTTGCGCCCCCCGATAGGCTAAGGCTCGATAAAGTTCCGGAAATCGAAGATCATAGCAAATTGACAATCCCATGGCACATAGCGCCGAGTTCGCCACAACCACGGCATCACCGAACTCGCGCGTTGCCGACTCCTGCGCAGAAACACGGTTTACCAACTCCACGTCGAACAAGTGAATCTTACGATAGGTTGCCACGAGCTGACCGTTAGAATCGAACAGCAGGCTTGTATTGAAAACTTTGCCACTTCCGGGAATCTCTTCGAGCATCGAGCCGGCAAGAAGGTGAATTCCAAGCTCCCGGGCCAGGGCTACCATCCTCTCTGAGGATGGACCGGGTACAGGCTCGGCGAATTGACGTTCATTTTTCCTATCGCCGCGCCACAAGAAAACCTCGGGCAACGCCACCGCGTTCGCCCCTTGCGCAGCGGCCTCACGAATCCAGCGCGCGGCCTCCGCCAGGTTGGCCGCTTTGTCGTCAGTGGCCAGCATTTGGATTGCTGCAACGCGAAACTTCATGCTATTCGCCCCAGGTTTTGCCGGAGCCGGAATCAAAAAAATATTGTGGATTCCTCATTTCAACGATTGAGAAACACAGGGCAAGGACTATTTCTAAGCACGTACTCCGTCGTGCTGCCAATGACCATTTCGATAATCCGCCGATGACCATAGGCTCCGATGAACAGCAGATCGTAGTTGAGGTTTGCGAGATACTCAATGATTTTTTGCTCCGGATATCCCGTCCCGCTCTCGTAGCGAGCCTCAATCGAATAGGAATCGAGATAGGACCTGGCTTGTTGCAAGATTCCCTCAGCCGTCTTTGCTTCCTTGGCTAGGTAAAGAACAGTCAAAGGAAGTTTCAGCAGCGAACAAAACTCCGCTGCGCTTTCCATGGCCGCGCTCGCACGCTGGCTGCCATCGTAAGCCAATAACGGCTTTTCGATGATCTTGAATCTTTTGGTGGAAACGAATACGGGTCGAGGGCACTTGCGTGTGATGCTCTCGGCCGTGGTCCCCAGAAGTCCGGTTGAGAACTCCTCGTTTATGCCGCGGTGTCCTATAACTACTAAATCAGCAATCTTTGAGCGTTCGCATATCTCATTGGCTATGAGTCCCATATCTAAAAAGGTTTGAGACCTCAGCCCCTTCGCTCGGCAGCGCTCCGCAAATTCCTCCAGAATCGCTTTGCCCCGCTCCTCTAACACCTCACGCATTTTGGTGGAGAAGTTCAAATACGGCTCAAACCCCAGCGACCCCGAAATATCGTGGAAAAAAGTTCCTTCGATCGAAATGGTGTCGATGATATGCTGTCCAAACAGCGCACCGCCAAACTTTTCGGTCATCCACATGGCATACTCAAGGGCCGCCTTGGAATGTTCCGAGCCGTCAAGAGGAATAAGAATGTTCTTGATCATTTTCCCCTCCGCTATCGCAACTCACCCCGCACCGGGACGATAGGCTTGGTGCCAGCACAATCAATTCCTAGAAAGTTTCTCCTCTCTGCGTCGGCGGCTACCATAACAACCTGCAATTATTTTGCAAGCAAGTCCCAAAGGCTTGATTTACAAACGCAACGCAATGAGAGATAATAAAAAGAGTAAACTATCATCCGAATTATGGCGCACTCCAGAAATAAGACCGAAGCCCGTCTGCAACGATTGATCGGCGCGGCTCAAGAGATGAACATCGAGGTTCGCACGGAAACCCTGATGCGGGAGGTGGGCTACAAGGCACGCAGCGGCCGCTGTCGATTCAAAGGTCGGGATATCATTCTAATTGACCGTGAAATGCCACTTCCCGAACAGGTAGAGTTTCTCGCCGCTGAGCTCGGTCAGGGTCTAGGCGAAAACAACTTAATAAACGAATGATTGACCCGCTCTGTCGGTCTGAAACAGCACCGACTCGTCAGGTGCTGGCCTTAAGCGTAAACGCGGATCTTCTTCGCGGCCTCGATCCCCAACGAAAATTCGTCCACGCCAACTTTTAAACGAATCAAGCCCAGCGAAGGCGCTACTTCCAATACTTCAAGCTTGGCTCCTGGAACCAGACGGTGCTCCTGTAAAAAGCCGAGCAGGCGAGAATCGCGCTCACCCCCTTCTGTGATACATTCGAGCTCGATTTCTTTTCCAACGGGGCTCTTATGTAAAGACACACCCTTTTCCGATCGCCGCGGCGGACTGCCGGGAATAGGGTTGCCATGCGGACAGCTTGTGGGGTAGTTGAGCAACT
>JBFJNS010000256.1:0-4941 GCA_041618055.1 Binatia bacterium | reverse complement strand
CGGGCATGGCGTTTTCCAGGGATTGCGTTAAATCCATCCGCCCGATCTTCGGCTCTTCGGAACCCGCGTCGCGAATCAGTATAACGCTGTTCACCTGCGCCGTGGCGGTAAATCCCCCGCGATCAAAAATGGCCTGCAAAGGAGTCATCCCGTCCTGAATCGCGACCGGGCCGGGTGATCTGACCTCTCCCCCGACAAATACTCTTCTCGGCGCGTACTGAACAACAGTGATTACGACCTGAGGGTCTCGAAGTCGATTGGAGCTCTTCTCGGCGATCAACTTGCCTAGCTCCACCGGAGACAGGCCCGCTGCCTGGACGACTCCTACGCTGTCCAGAGTAACGTTCCCATCGGGCTGAATGGGAATCGAGCTTTTTGGGTCGTGCTCGGGGTGATAAGGAAAGCGAATGCTAATTTGATCATAAGGGATTAACTTGTACTGTCCGCCGATTGTAGCCCCCGGCAGACTTCCAGCGGGCGCCAAAGTTGCCTTCGGGAATTCAGGTATATGGGCCACTGGGCTGCCGCATCCTATCAGGAATAAAAGGCCGATTGCTAAACTGCCTGTGTGGCTAAGCTTTGAATATTTCATAGGACTTTCCCCCAAAATAACCCGAGCCTATGATAAAGCTCCGCCGATGAGGCATTCATGCCCTATTTCTATTCGACGCGAGCCCAATGGAACGATTCCCACAAACAATCGGGGCGAACTACCCCAACGTAACAGTACGGGCGACTCGTTTAACAACTAGCGCCTTCAGGCGCCACCCAGCCAATTTCAATATATTTAACAGGGACTTCCACATGCACCTGCCGGTTCAGGATAGACATCAACACTTTTATTCGAGTTTTGCTGTCCGGAGGTTCCTGGAGAATGCCCACGAGCCCCTTCAGAGGTCCGCCAGTGATATAGACTTCATCCCCAACTTTAAACTTCGGCTTGGCCACGATCATGCCGTCCTGGTTAGCCTGCCGGCGCATGAAATCAACGATTTTCTCCTCAACTTCAGTGGGACTCTGACCGAAAGAGACGAATTTTTTCACCCCAGGAGACCAAAGGACGGACGTGTAATCATGTGTAAGAACGTCAATATGCACAAAGAGGTAATTGGGGAACAAGGGAAAAAGCTGTCGGCCTCTTCTGTTTGGAACCGGTAGGAACAGTTTGGGAAAAAAAACTTCGATTCCCTTTGTATGAAGGTAATACTCTGCCGTTTGTTCGCTACGAGCCTTTGTGTAGACTACATACCACTTCTTATCGACCGGCTGTTGTTGATCAAGCATACGCCCATACGCCCCTTCCAAAGAGATTCACCCCTGCAATAAGCAAGAGCAATTAATGCACCAAGCGAACCGATCTGTCCAACTAATTGATTTTACGATAGAAACGATAAACCGACACGGCGCGGGACCGGGAGGATTGTATGATTTTAAGGTACAATTGCCCGATTGCTTTTCGCATGCGGGCCTTAGGGCGTATCTGGACGTCAGAACTTGGTCCGCGTCCAGGTCGGAGATTTGTGGCCTGAATAAAGCCTTGTAAAAACCAGCCGCCCATCAGGTCCGATAAGCGGAATTAATTCGGACATATTCGTGGCCAAGATCGGATGTCCAAACCGAGGCTGACTCTTTCCCCTGATTCAGAGTCACCGTGACTCGAAATTTGGGGCGCTTCATGACCCTGGCAGCCAGTCTTTCTTTCGATTGGTCCCCAACGCCTCGCTTAACGACCGCGACTGCATCGAAAGAAACTTGAATTTTATCAGGATCTAGATTGACCCCGGCGTTTCCGACGGCCGCCATGACGCGCCCAAAATTAGGATCCTCGCCGAAAAATGCGGTCTTAACCAACTGTGAGTTGGCCACGGAAAAGGCAACGCGGCGAGCCACCGCGGAGGATCGGGCACCGTCGACTCTGATTTCAACAACCTTTGTCGCCCCTTCACCGTCTTCCACCAGCTTGAGCGCCAGGGTTTTCATCACGTCGCACACGGCTTTTTCAAAGATAACCGACTCCCTGCTGCCGCGACGTATGGGCGCATTGCCTGCCCGGCCGCTGGCCAGCAATACTACCGTATCATTGGTGCTCATATCACCATCGACGGTTACCGCGTTGAAAGTTCGTTGCCCTGCAACCCGCAGAATTGCACGAAGGCAAGTTGGTTCAACGACTGCGTCGGTAAAAACGTACGCCAGCATGGTCGCCATTTCTGGCGCAATCATCCCGGCCCCTTTTGCCATGCCGACGATTCTAACCCGCTTCCCTCGTACAGCGCACCGGGCGCTGGCGGTCTTGGCGAAGCGATCTGTTGTCAAGATTGCCTCTGCCGCTTCTAAAAACCCATCTCGGGAGAGCCTTTGCACCGCTCTCCGGATTCCGATGCGAACCCGATCCATTGGAAGCGGAACACCTATAATTCCCGTCGAGGAAGGTAAGACAAGACTCGCGTTGATGCGCAAGTGCGCGGCGGTCTCCTGACACATCGCCTCTGCATCCCGCAATCCCTGCGCCCCCGTACACGCATTGGCATTGCCACTGTTCACCACAATGGCCTGGAGCTTCTTACCATTGCGGATGTGCCGCTTCCCCACCAGGACCGGGGCGGCTTTGACGCAATTGGTAGTAAAGAGGGCCGCGGCCCGCGCCGGCTGATCGACAACGATCAAAGCCAGGTCTTTTCGTTTGCTTTTCTTGATGCCGCACGCGACGGCGGCGAAACGGAACCCGGGAACCCGAATCATTTTCATGCTGCAGTCATCGAGTTTGGAGAACGTTACGGATAAGGCAGGCAACTTATTTGCCGCAGCACCTCTTGAACTTCTTGCCGCTACCGCAGGGACAGGGATCGTTCCTTCCCACCTTGCTCCCCTGTCGCTTCACGGGAACCGGGTGTTCCGGCTCGGGGCTGTCCCCGCCGTGGCTCAATACCATCCTTTGAGGACGTTCGCGCGCCGTCATCTCTTCCATCACGGTCTCGCGGGCGATTTCGACGGTGAACAGCTTCTGCACCACATCTTCCTGAATCCGATGGATCATCTCCTCGAACATCGCGAAGCCTTCTTTCTGGTACTCTTGGAGCGGGTTTTTCTGGCCGTACCCGCGCAGCCCGATACCCTCTTTCAGATGGTCCATACTGAGAAGGTGATCTTTCCAAAGGCTATCGATGGTTTGAAGCATGATGATTTTTTCCAGCTGACGAACTATCGGGGGAGTAATGCGCTTTTCCTTGTCTTCGTAGGCTTGAACAACTTTCTCTGCCACCGTATCGCTGAGGCTTTCCAAGGTCCCGCCATCTTCATCGGCCGACAGGCTCGCCAGGAAGTTAAATTGGTGGCGCAATCCCTCTCGCAACCCTTTCCAGTCCCACTCCGATGCGTGAACGTCCTTTTCGGCATAACGAGCGACGGTTTCGGCGGCAAGGTCGCGGGCCATCTCAAGGATCTCTTCCTTTAAGTTCTCGCCCTTCAAAACCTCCCTGCGCTGGTTGTACACCACTTCTCGTTGCTTGTTCATGACATCGTCATACTCCAGGAGGTGTTTTCGGATGTCAAAATTGTGGGCTTCGACCTTTTTCTGAGCGTTCTCAATGGCACGGGTCACCAGACGGTGTTCGATGGGTACACCTTCCTCCATCCCCAAGCGGTTCATGATCCCCTGAATTCGATCCGCGCCGAAAATGCGCATGAGGTCGTCTTCCAAAGACAAGTAGAATCGCGAAGACCCGGGGTCGCCCTGACGCCCGGCCCGGCCGCGCAGCTGATTGTCGATGCGGCGGCTTTCATGGCGCTCCGTCCCCAAGATATGGAGACCGCCCGCCGCAACGACCTGCTCCCGTTCGCCGGAGCAAACGCGCTTATAGCCTTCCAAAATTTCCTCGAAGCGTTGGCGGTACTCATCCGGGGCTTTGTCCAGCTGTTCACGAATTTCTTCGACCAGCCTCATGTACTCCTGGCGCTTTCCTTCGTAGCTCTGTTGCGCCTTTTGTATTGCCTCCTCGTAAGGCTTCCGGACTTGCTCACAACAGGTTTCAGCCTCTTCGAATGCCCCATAAGCCTTCTCATACTCGCTCACCAGCCCGGCGTTCTCCCCTTCACCCAGCAGCGCGAGCGTCGTCTCGAACTCCAAATCACTCACGCGCTGCTCGTAGTTGCGCCGCTTCTCGTCCAGGGCATCCACCAGATCACCCCGCCCGTCGTCTTTTTGCTGCCACCGATGAATGGCTTCGCCGAACTCGCCGCGCGCCTCATCGAAGGCTTGATACACGTCGGAGGCTTTGCCGTTCGAGGATTGAAGCAACGCCGTCTCCATGTCCTCCTTCGCGCGCAGGTAGCTCCCGGGGATTTGCCTCAAGCCGTGCAGCGCTTCGATGAGCTCGGTTGCTGATAGGTCTTCGTACCGCAGCCATAAATCTCGAAAGGGGGAAATGTCACGGATCTGGCGCTGCATCTCCGTCGCACGCTTGAGCGAGTCTCCGCGTTGCTGCTCGTAGAGTTCCGCCTCTTTGAGGTAACGCTTTTCCGCCTTTTGGACCTCCTCTTCGTACTGTTCACGCAGCAGCCGCAGCGTATCTTCGTAACGCGCCGCTCCCTGCGCCGGAAGCTTGGCCGCCCTGCCGATCCATTCATTTTCCATGTCGGATCGCCCCAAAAATTCCGGGTTGCCTCCGAGCAAAATATCCGTGCCGCGTCCGGCCATATTGGTGGCAATCGTGACAGCGGCGAATCTTCCGGCCTGTGCGATGATGCTCGCCTCGGCCTCGTGATTGACCGCGTTGAGCACATTGTGCTTGATCCCCTTCTTCTTAAGCATCCGCGACAGACGCTCGGACTTCGCTACGGAAGTGGTACCCACCAAAATCGGCTGACCCTTCTTGTTCCGCTCCTCGATCTCCTGCACGACAGCGTCAAACTTTTCCTTTTCGGTGCGATAGACCACGTCCG
>JBFJNS010000255.1:0-4942 GCA_041618055.1 Binatia bacterium | reverse complement strand
GATGAACTTGCTCTTCGATATCTACTCGCGGCAGATGCACCCGATGCTCGAATTTGTAGCGCGCGCCCTGCCCATCGAACAGATCGAGCTGCGCCATCCCACCACGGGAACAGCGCTGAGTTATGCGGAGGCCTCCAAAGACGAGAAGCTCAAACGCTGGGCGGAAACGGCCTATCGCGCCACGGTTCGGGCGCAGGCCTGCGACGCGCTGCGAGGCTACTTGCCGGCGGCGACCCTGACCAATGTGGGGCTCTACGGAGTAGGACAGGCCTGCGAGTATCTCTTGAGCAAGCTTTATTCCCATCCGCTCCAAGAAGCCCAGGACCTGGCCGCTGCCTTGCACGGCGAGCTGAACCAGTTGATTCCGTCGTTCGTAAAACGAGCGCAGTTTAACGATTATCTCTCCGGCACTACAGTGTCGGCGCGGCGATTTGCGCTGGCGGCAACGAAAGGCGCGGCGGTTCGGGCAAGCGTTCCCGTGACGCTCGTCGATCATGACGCGGCAGCCGAGGAAAAGATCATCGCTGCTATGATGTATCCGCATACGCGCCAACCCCTGGCTCATTTGCGCGCATTGGTTGCGGCGATGAGCCCAAATGATCGCCGAAACGTTCTGGCGGAACACCTGAGCCAGCGCCGGCACCGCCGGGACAAGCCCGGGCGGGCGTTTGAGAACGTCTATTATACCTTCGATATTGTCGGCAACCAGGGCCTTTACCGAGACCTGCAACGCCACCGCATTCTGACGCAGGAGCGGCAAGAGTTCACGACGGTGCACGGGTATGACACGCCCCTGGAAATCGAACAGGCCGGGTTCAAGCGCGAGTTTGACACATGCATGAGCCGGGCGGCGCGATTGTACGAGCAGATCTATTCTTACCTACCTCACGAAGCGCAGTACGTCGTTCCTTTCGCCTACAAAATTCGCTGGTACATGAAGATGAACCTGCGCGAAGCGGTTCACCTATGCGAGCTTCGCACCATGCCGCAGGGCCATCCGGACTACCGCTTCATCGCCCAGGAAATCTGGCGCAAGATACAGGAAGTCCATCCCACTCTCGCCGACGTCGGCAAATTCATCGATTGGAAGAGCTACCGGTTGGGACGATTGTCGTCGGAAATGCGAACGGAATACAAGAAGTCGGTCTATGAGAAATAACGCTTTTCGTAACTGTCTCCTCGTCAATCATCACGGCTGAATCGCGGAGGTAGGAACACAGGAGTCTTGCCAGCCGGCAACGGCAGATGGAATGAAATTCCTATCGTTATTGAGATGAAGGTCGTGATTCGCGGATTGACCAAAGTGTACACGACGAGCCAGGGCGAGGTTCGCGCTATCGGTGGCGTTAATCTTGAGGTCGGCGACCGCGAATTCTTCGGCATCGTCGGTCCGACGGGGTGCGGCAAGACGTCGTTATTACAAATTATCTGTGCCTTGGAAGCCCCGACCACGGGCACCGTAGAGTTCGTCGGCGAGCGACATGCAAAATCGCCCGTTTCCATGGTGTTTCAAGAGGCGGCGCTGATGCCCTGGCGGACGGTCGAACAAAACGTGCCGTTGGGAGCCGAGTTTCGCGGGGAAGAGCCGTCGGTCTATAAGCGCATCAGCCGTTTTTTTCTTGAAGTGGTGCGGATGTTGGACTTCGCTGGCGCTCAGCCGCACGAGCTTTCGGGCGGCATGAAACAGAAAATTGCCATCGCGCGGGCGCTGGCCAACGATCCCGAAGTGGTGCTGATGGACGAGCCGTTTGCCAACCTCGACGCACAGACTCGTCTTGTCATGCGCGAGGAGCTTTTGCGCATCTGGGAGCGGGACAAGAAGACCGTGATTCTCGTCACCCACAATATCGAAGAAGCGGTCATGCTTTGCGATCGCATCGCGGTGATGAGCGCCCGGCCGGGGCTCATCAAAGAGATCGTCACCGTCGACGTTCCGCGCCCCCGCACCATGAAAAGCAGGAGCGATCCCGATTTTTCCAAGTGTATGGATAAGGTCTGGAACCTGCTCAAACACGATGTCGAGGATGCGCTGGAACATGGCCGGCCATGACGGAACTCGCAATTGCCGAGCACCACAGGGTTGCAACCGAGGAGGAAAAACAAGTGAACCGCAAAGGGCGCAAAAGAGAAATCGAATATCCCCGATCAACTTCGGTAAAGGAGCTTTTGCCTCGTAGCTTTGCGGGAAAGGTTTCGATAAAGGACTGGGTAGAGGCTCTGCGGTTTTAACTTTTAATACCGCGACGTTACCGCTCTAAGCGGGGTATGTCGGACCGTTGGCTTATAAAATCCGCTGGACCATGAAAATGAACCTGCGAGAAGCGGTTCATCTATGCGAGCTTCGCACCATCCCCAGGGCCATCCGGATTAACGCTTCATCGCCCAGGAAATCTGGCGCAAGATTCAAGAAGTCCATCCCACTCTCGCCGAGGTCGGCAAGTTCATCGACTGGAAGAGCTATCGCCTCAGCCGGCTCCAGTCGGAGATGCGACGGAGTACAAAAAGTCGGCGTTGGGAAAGGAAGAGTAAATTTAGCAGTCAAGATGGATGTTGCAAGCCCAGATTATACCGTGCGTCATGGGGCGCTTACAGTGATAGATTGTTTAGATGTGAAGGCCTGACCCCGATTGTGACCCCGATTGTAAAATTGGCTCCTGCTTCGCAGACTTTTTGCCCACGGATCTCATCAACCTTGCAGCATGTTTCCGCGCCAACGGCCCATGAAGAAGCGTCTCGACCGCGGCTGCATCAAACAGATCAAAATACGCCCATAACCGTAAGTCATCGTTTGCACAAGTCCCTAATCTGGCAGAAAGAAACCTTTCGCGTTTGGTGTGGTTCTTACTTTGCGTGAGGCTTCAATGCAACTTATCGAGTTCGTGCAGCAGCACAATGCTCTCTTGTTCGTTAGGATCAGTCCGAGCAATCAACGCCGTACACGGCTCGGTTTGACTGGAATTGTATGGCAAATGGGGCATACCAGCCGGGATATAGACGAATTCCCCAGCGCTCGCGACCAAATGTTGCTCTAACTTCTCGCCATACCACATCCGAGTTTCACCACGAATGACATAAACGGCCGTCTCATGATTTTCGTGAAGGTGCGCTTTCGCTCTTCCGCCGGGTGGAAGCGTCAACAGATGCATACAAATACCGCGTGATCCAATGTTATCGGCCGAAATGCCGGCAGAATAGGTGAGCCCCTGCTTGCCCGTGTACGTCTGCTGTGTGTGAATTACGGCACAGGTTGGTTTGTTTTGAGGCGCCATAATCTCCTCCTCTCTTATGTGGGTTGAGGACGGTTCAGACGTATATATTTTACCAGCATCAGAGCTTTTAGTAAGATCGGTAGTCATTTGCTAATCCTTATCCATTGCCAAATTCTAGAATCAATCAAGCTGTGGACAGACGATGTGCGATAGGAGATAAGAAGCACCAACCTCGCGCGCGAACAGGTTGAAGCGGCCGGAACGGGCGAAATACCGCCCGTCCGATACACTGCATATTTTCTTTCCGCGGCACTCAACCCGATTGAGGTTGACAAGACCACCCTCGGACACTTCCAACCGGCGGGTGAGAGACTTTCGGAATTGCGGATCGATTACGGCCCCCGTACCGAGCGTATTTCAAAAAAATCAGGCGTGATTCTCGCACGCCGTTGGGTTGATTGGGTCCTGACTTTAGTGGGGGCAAGAAAAGGTTGTTAACTAGTGAACCTGTCCCCCGGTTGCCGAGCACCGGTATGAATCGGTTGAACGGGCTTGGCGGGGGTGTTAGGGTCCGACCCATGAGGGGTCGTGGGGGCTTTTGCATTCTCTCCGAATTTATCTTGGTCGCGTTCCTAGGCTTACTCGCCCAAGGCGTCAAGGCACAAACGATCACCTTTCCCACCAAGCCGACGTCGGAAAACTTTTACGTCGATGAGGCGGGACTTATAGCCCAGGACGAGGGCAAGGCCATCAACGAGGTAGCGGGGGCTTTGCTACGTGACGACCAAGTTCCCCTCATCGTCGTTACGATCTCCTCACTGACCGCTCACAACGCCGCCGGCTATACGATCGAACGATACGCTTTTGAGCTCTTCAACGAGTGGGGAATCGGCTCTGAGCGGCGAAACTACGGGATGCTTCTCCTCGTATCGGAGGGCGATCGCCGGGCGCGCATCGAGCTGGGCTCCGCCTGGGGGCATTCCCACAACGTTCAGGCCCAGGAAGTCATGAATACACTCATCATTCCCCGTTTCCGGGAGGGGAATTACTCCGAAGGTATTCTGGCCGGAGTGCGCGGCATGGATGCCATGGCCCGCGGCCTCGCTTTACCTAAGCCAAAACAGCCCTGGTGGACTATTCCATTGATCTTGGCTGTGTTGGGACTCATTGTCGCTGTCATCGTTTCGTTATTCAGGAACGGACAAAAAGGCTGGGGCTGGGCGCTTATCGCGCTGCTCGGAGTCGTTCTGTTCTTCCTTCTGCGTTCGGCTTTACAAGCAAGGGGAAGCGGTGGCGCCTTCGGGGGAGGGTACTCCGGTGGGGGCGGCGCGTCAGGGTCCTGGTAGGAGAAAAATCGCTATGAAACGGGCCAGCCAACTCTTTTCCGAAGAGGACCGGAAAGTAATCGCAGCGGCGGTGACGGAGGCTGAACGCCGCACTTCGGGCGAAATCGTTCCCGTGGTAGCCACCGCTTCAGGTCGGTACGACCGGGCGGAAGATCTCTTTGGTGTCGCCGTCGCGCTGCTGGCCATGGCGCTGGTGTGGATCTTTTTTCAGGACATTCGTCCTGCAACTGGCGGGTGGGCTTTGGGCCAAACCCTCGCCCTCGGCCTCCTCCCCCTCGTGCTGATTGTCGCAGGCGGATTTGTGCTGGGCACTATGGCAGCGACGATCCTCCCGATCTTGGCGCTGCCGTTCGTGACCGAGAAGGAGAAGCGCGAAGAGGTCGAGCG
>JBFJNS010000254.1:0-4953 GCA_041618055.1 Binatia bacterium | reverse complement strand
GGGGGTGAGTATTCTCCCTTGCAACGCTGAGCGAAGTTTCCCTTTGACCATCGGGCCAGACGCTCTCAAGGCAATGTCAACCCAGGGGCGCGCTGGAGGGCGCCTTGCGAGCCTATGCAGGCCAATGCGCCTGCGCGGCGTTCTAAAGCCCGCGCAGGTTGTCCACCACACGTGGCCTTCTCAACTTGGGCCACTCCTCGTGTTTTTTGCCGGAACGATTTCGTCTTGTCCATGACTGGCGGAGTGACCCCGCTTTTTGCTATATCTCGACCCTTGAAGGTAGACCCTTGATGTTGAAGTTGTAGCCAACAAAAGCCCAAAGCAAAACAGGGAGGTAATGTCATGACCCGTAGCTTTACAGTGAAAAACTCTCCAGCACACTATCTTGTGCTCATGTTTTTGCTGATCGGCTTCCCCCTGCTACGGCCAAGCGTTGTGATCGCCCAATCCCTCCAGACCGTGAACATGGCGATCCCCACGAAAAGCTTTCAAATGGTCATTTATCCGGTGGCCAAAGAGCGGGGTTTCATGAAAGAGGAAGGAATCGACCTCAACATTATCTATATTGCTCCAACCACGAGTATTCAGGCCATGCTCGGTGGGGATGTCCAGTTCACCGGGGCGGGTTCAAGCGCGCTGGTGAGCATTGCCAGAGCCAACGCGCCCCTGAAAGTCGTCGTTGCCACGAACGACAGGGTTCTTCAATGGCTTCTGACCCGGCCTGACATCACCAACCCCGCGGAACTCAAAGGGAAGAAAATCGCCACCACCGGGGTCGCCGCAATCGCGACCTTCATGTTGAGGCAGATTCTTACCAAGCAGGGACTCGACAGCAACAAAGACGTCGTCTATCTCGATCCGGGCCAGGGAAACCAGTTGTCGGCCTTGCTGGCAGGCGCCATGGATGCCGCTGTTCTTAGCGGAGAGCAGCGTTACGTTGGCATCGACAAGGGCATGAAGGAAATGTTTTTTTTCGGCAACGAAGTAAAGAACTCATGGGGCACACTCGCAACGACGGACAAACTTATCAAGGAGCAGCCCAAGACGGTGGCGGCCTTCATCCGAGCCACCATCAAGGCCTTGCGTTACGTTCGCCTGGATAGAGAAGGCACAATCGCAGCGCTGGTAAAATTCTCCGGCGTCTCGCGCCAGCAGGCAACGCGCGTCTACGACGACCTTATAGGAACCTTCACCCGCAACGGCGCAGTGGACGAGGAAACGCAAAGAAACGATCTCAACATCATCCGTCAGGTCGTGAGCGCCAATGAAGCCGTTCCCCCGGCAAAAGCCTACGACTTCAGTTTCGCACTGGAAGCCGAGCAGCAATTGAACAGAATCAAGTGGAAACCGTAGCGGCGCCTGGTCTTCTGAAATCCTGACAAGACCGCAACCCAGAGCGGGTGATTTGATCCACCTGCTGGGTCACTTCGCTTTCAGTTCCGTTTGTGCCAGTTCCTCGACGAGGCGCACCAGACCGGAGTGATCAAGATCTCCGTTTCCCAGGGACTTCGCGGCCGCCATCATCTGGCTGACGACGCCTGTGACCAGGAGCGGAACGCCATATTCAAAACCGCTTGCCAGCGCGATTTTCATGTCCTTCTCGTGCAGCCCAATGCGAAAACCAGGTTTGAAGTTGCGCTCCAGCATCCTCTGACCGTGAGCGTCGAGGATTTTTGACTGGGCGAAGCCGCCAAGAAGCGCCTGCCGTACCTTGGCAGGGTCGACTCCGGCCTTGGCGGCTAGCACCAGGGCTTCGCTTACGACCGCAATGGTCGTGCCGACCACCATTTGATTGGCTGCCTTTGTGACCTGTCCCGCACCGGCAGCGCCGACATGCACGATGTTTTTCCCCAGCGCCTGAAAGATTGGCATGGCTCGTTCGACGGCTTCAGGGTTGCCGCCGATCATGATGGATAAAGTAGCGCCGATGGCGCCTGCTTCGCCACCGCTTACCGGCGCGTCGAGCATATCCAGTCCGCGGGTCTCCGCTTCGGCAGCGAGGCGGCGTGCCACGACCGGCGAAATAGAAGACATGTCGATGAGCAGCGCACCTTTTTTGGCTCCCGCGAACACCCCATTGGCGCCAGCATACACCTGTTCGACATCCGGCGAATCGGGGAGCATAGTGATCAGAACACCGCTCTGCGCGGCAACGTCCTTGGACGTCGCGACGGCCTTTGCACCTTCCTTGGCTAATTCTTCTGCCGCTGCTGGGCTGCGGTTGTGAACGACAAGCGCATAGCCAGCCTTCATTAGGTTGCGAGCCATGGGCTTGCCCATGACGCCGAGACCGATAAGACCGATCATTGGATTAGCCATGACTGTCACCGCCTTTCACTGCATTTGCCGCTTTTGAATATGCGTTAGTCGGGGGCCGCTTATCGCAGTCTAGAAGCAGTTCCCCATCAACGCTCTTATGTTAATTGTGCGGCGTAACGCAAGCAACGATAAACGCCCGGGTCGTGGGAATTATTTCCACGGCTTGTTGCCCTCTTGAAGAACTTCCGGGGCCTTGAAAACTTCCTGTCATCTGCCGGTTTTGGCTCGAGGTCCTCGATGATAAAGAAGAGACCGCTTATTTAGCGGTGCAGGGTGACTGCGAAAATAGCATGTAGTGATAACCCAGTCTTGTTATCGAAATAGACTCTAGCGCGCAGCCAAAGCCTGAAAGGTGAACAAAGTCGGTGTCTGTGTGAGAGGCGAGCGAAAGGGCCTAGAGTCTTGGAATCAGCAGTGTCGTCCCGACCCGGAGGAAATTGGGGCGCGTGAGACCGTTAAGTTCTAAAATTCTTTCAACCGAAGCGCCGTAGCGCTGGGCGATATGCAACAGGGTATCGCCGCGTTTGACTCGGTGGCGCACGACCCACGGTCTCTCTTTTCCCCCGCGTCGGCTCTGAGCGACCTGGACGATGGGCTCTCGTGTTGCATCAACAGGAACCTTCACCCGATAGCCCGCCGGAACTACCCGGGTTCGTGACGTGAGCGCCGGGTTCCATCCGAGAAGTTGTTGTTGCGTCAGACCGGTGGTTTTGGCTAATGCGCCCAGGGACGTGCTTTTCTGCAATTCGATTTCCCTTATGGCTAGAGGTGGATCGATCTCAATTCCGGGAAAGAATCGGTGAAGGTTCATGCCAATTTCGATGGCGGCCAGAAATTCTGCATAAAAGTTTTTCGGGGCGAATCCCCAACGGGAATGACTGAAGTCGCGTATCAAATCAACCAGGTTTTCCGACTGGACTTGCTCCACGGCGCGAACCATACCGGCCGGTCCATAATTGTAGGAGGTGATGGCGAGCGGCCAGTTGCCCAGCAGTTCGTAGCTCTGGCTGAGGAATGACGCTGCTGCGCGCGTAGATTCGATGGGATCCCTCCGCTCATCAATGTAGCGGTTTACGCGCATGAACTGCCGTCCCGTAGCACGCATAAACTGCCACATGCCCAAGGCGCCTGCATAAGAGCGCGCGTTGACATCGAATGAAGATTCCACCAAGGGCAAATAGGTGAGCTCTAGAGGCAGTCCCCGCTCTCGAAAAATCTGCTCTATTTGCGTCATGTATCGGCCTGAACGCTTTAGACCGGCGATGGTACGTTCTTTGATTCCCCTTTGCGCCTTGACGCGTTCCAAAGCGACGCCATGGGCCGCGGCGACTCGTTCTCTCTGCGCTTTGATAAAGTCTTTGGGACGATTCTCTTCGCCCACTTCCATGACCTCGTATATCTTGGTTAAATCGAGAGGGTCGACGAAGATCAATTGGGAGGTGCTGTATTCAGCGAAGATTTTCTTCCAGAACTCAACCGCATCTTCCAAGCCGGAGAGAAGCGGAAAGTTCGCTTCTGTGGACGCGTCGGTTTGGGCTCTGGCGAGCGCGGGCGAGAATGCCAAACAACAAAGCAAGAGCGAAAAAAACCATCGCGTCGCGCGCTTCATCGTCACCTCCATTGACGGATTAGAGTGAGCAACCATTGTGCCAAAAACCGTGAGCCGTGTAACGAGCGCATATTAAAAGATTTCCCCCGGAGAGACAAATAAATAAACGTCTCTTTTATGACAAATCTGGCAAGGATCGTCCAGCGATGAAAGCCCAGCGTCGTGTCCCCAACGCCTCTCTAGATTTGGAAGGGTTCACAGTGGCAGGCTTCCCGCCCGTGGAAAATGGGCTGCTGGGTTCCTGGTCACCCTTGTCCTCTCTGCGCTCGGAATGGCAGATCTCAGATCTCAGATTTTCAATGTGAGATTTGCCATTTTCAATCCCAAAGGGCGTGCCCACGAGTTCTAGTCCGATAACTGTAGGGCTTGTAACCGTGCCGAGTGGATTTTCAAGGGAATCTTGAGACCCTGGACTGGCAATGCCAGAGGGGGGCCTCGGGTGCTGAGCGGGGCTTCAATCCTTCCTCCCCGGAATGAACATTATTGACGGGAATTTGGTTGCTGATTATAGTGCAGGCGATTTCATGACCCAAATCTTCGGGGAGGCCGCTATTGGATAATACAACTTTGGTCGTTGTGGCCGAGTCGGTTCTGCGAGTAATCCTGGGATGGCGCTTTTTGAGCAGCGGCATCAGCAACGTTCGTCGATGGCCGAATCCGGTCCGCTCGGCCGGCCTTCTGTTTCCCAAGAACGCGAAGTTTTTCGGTCTTGCGGCAACGGCCTTGATGCTCGTAGGGGGAAGCGGGCTTGCATTGGGTTTACAGACGCCCATTTGCTCAGTGATGCTCTTCATATTTTTGATTCCGACCTTTAATTTCCACCTCTATTGGCTAAAGGTATTGCCGACGATGGTACCCGTGGTGAAGAGCGCGATCACCGAAGAAAAAGCGCAGCAATTTTTCCAAACCTTTGATCGCCAATCCTATCACTCCCACGAAGTGGGAATCGAAGATAACATCGTTCTCCTGGCGGCGCTCGCTTACTTCGCCGTTCGTGGGTCTAGCGGTTACGGCCTGGACAATCT
>JBFJNS010000253.1:0-4974 GCA_041618055.1 Binatia bacterium | reverse complement strand
TGCCGGCTACTTCGTGGCCGTGGCATTAGGCATCCCCATAGGCGTGATGATGGGGGTTAACCGCACTCTGGAGCGCTTCTTCGATCCTTATGTCAATGGCTTCTTTGTCGCTCCTATTTCCGCATTGGTTCCTGCGATGATCTTCTGGTTCGGGGTTGGTTTTCAGATGAGGGCCTCTGTCGCTTTTCTGTTTTCCATCTTCGTGGTCATCGTCAACACCCTTCAAGGAGCCAAACACACACCCGGTGATTTTGTTGAGCTCGCGCGATCCTTCGGCGCTTCCAAGCTTTTCATCGCTGCAAAAATCGTCATGCCTGCAGCCACCCCTTACATCATGGTCGGACTGCGCTTAGCGATGGGTCGGGCCATCGTCGGGACCGTCATCGCCGAATTGCTGGTGTCCGTTTCGGGGGTGGGCGAAATCATTACAAACTATAGCAGCGCGTTCAGACTCGATGGGGTACTGGGAGTTGCGTTGGTGATTATGACAGGTGGAATCTTGTTGAGCGGATTCATGCAGTGGATCGAGAATGTCATTGCGCCGTGGAAGAAAAAAGAAGCTGCTTTCGAGGAAAAATAAGGGTACGGACGGAACATGAAGGCGATCCAGCTTTTGTGGCATGAAAACGCCCCTCGTTTGGTTTCCCTAATACTCGGGATAGGGCTATGGGAGCTTATCAGCCAGCTCAGCGATTCTCCCATCGTACCCGGGCCGTATCGTGTCTTCACGACCCTATTTCAGGCTTTCCTACCCGGGGGAATTCCCAACAATCCAGAGGAGACGTTGGGCGAAGCCTTGCTCAAGGCTTTTATCCCCATGTTGGTCGGTTACCTAATCGCCATTGTTACCGGCGTCGCACTCGGAATTTTGATGGGCATTAACCGTCGGTTCGAGCAACTTCTTGATCCCTTTGTCAACGCTCTGTACGTGGCGCCGATATCGGCCCTGGTCCCCGTGTTGATTTTCTGGTTTGGTCTCGGGTTTTCCGCTCGGGTCGCCGTCATTTATTTGTTCTCCGTTTTTGTCATCACTGTGAACACGCTTCAGGGCGCAAAACATACACCTGGGGATTATGTCGAACTGGCTCATTCCTTCGGAGCGTCACGCTTCTATATTGTCCGCCATATCGTCATTCCTCATTCGATCCCCTATATTATGGTGGGCCTGCGCCTGGGCATCGGTCGTGCCATGCGTGGAGTCGTCGTATCGGAGCTGATACTTTCGATCACGGGGATCGGAATCATCGTGTCGAACTATAACGCCTTTTTTCGAATAGACGGGCTCCTTGCCGTTGCGGTCGCAATCATGGCCGTCGGTATTGTCTTGGCCGGCTTTGTCCAGTGGCTCGAGAACCTGATCGCACCTTGGAAGAAAAAGGGAACCGCTTTCCAAGAGTAACCCTCGCAAAACTAATCGTATCGCAAAGCGCGATTTCGAGATGCCCTAGCCGCGTGTCGCCCAGGCTTGCGCTATCTAATTGCGGCGGTATGGAAGCAGGTGGAGGTCGGTGGGAGTTGCGTGTATCAAATGTAGCCGAGACCACGTGTGATTATCTTAGCGCCTTTCGTCCCGGATAAAGCGCTGACATGGGCCGAAGGCTTGGCTTTTAATCTTCTTACGTCATCCGGCGAGAGTGTCGATGGCAAGATCAGCCACCTGACTCAGGGGCCTTACGAATGGACTCTCAGTGATCAGAACCGCCCTTGCTCCGCTTCGCCCGTGACCTTGCAGCGGGATACTTTAAAGGGTAATCTAGTTTTCTAGGTGCTGAGGTGTATCGCAGTGAGTGCTTTGAACCTAACTAAGGGAGGTACCGTCATATGATAGATCCAGTATGCAAGAAGGAAGTCGACGAGAAGGCTGCACCCGGGGGTAAGGCGCGATTTTGGGGCAAAGTTTTCTTCTTTTGCGACAAGAAGTGCCGTGCGGCGTTCCAGCGCGATCCGCAGAAATACGTCGAGGCGGAAAAGGGAGCCGAGCAAGAGCCCGGCTACGATCCCCGGATGTTTATCGGAGACATGTAAGCGCCTCTTTGATTTTCACACCCTGATAACACCGCTTCTGAAATAAAGGCGCGTGCGGTTCAGCCGCCCACGCGAGCAAAAAACCCATAAATCCAGACGCTGCCGCAGCAAAAAAAACGCGCGGCGTCTGGATTTGCGTTTTTGTCTATCCCCATTAGAGCGACGATGTTGTCTTTCGGGAGTTCCGTCTAGTCCTCGCTGTGTTCGGAATGACGGGTTTCAGCTCGCAGATCTCAGACTGGCAATTTGACATTTGCCGTTTGCACTCCCGGAGGGCATGCCCACGGTCGTAGGGCTTGCGGGCCGTGCGGGTCTGAACAAATGTCCGACTAGGGTTAAGACTTCTTAAGCAGGTAGCTGGCGGGCATCGGCATGCTGAAGATGTTGATCCCTTCCGTCTCTTCGATGTAGCGGATAAAACGGTACTTATTCTCCAGCTCATCGTAGCGCGGCGGCGGGGCTTCGGCTCGACCCGCTTCGATCCGCGCCCAGATAAAA
Source organism: Binatia bacterium (assembly GCA_041618055.1). GTDB lineage: Bacteria > Desulfobacterota > Binatia > UBA9968 > UBA9968 > JBFJNS01. Next base: position 2,451 of record JBFJNS010000253.1, on the reverse strand, counting down.
TGAGGTCCGTCGTGGCTCAAGGCGTCACTGACCGCCTCTCGCAGCTCCTCCACCGTCGCTGCCCCACGCGAACTCTTTATGCCGGCGTTCCTCGCCACGCCGGCGAAATCGATGTTGCCGGCCGTGGACACCGTCGGCTCGCCGCCGGAAGACTCGTATTGTTTGTTGTCCCAGCAGATGTGGATCAGATTTTTCGGTTGATGCAGGCCGATTGTCGCCAGCGACCCAAGATTCATCCACAGGGCGCCATCGCCGTCGAAAACGAAAATCTTTCGCCCGGGCAACGCGATGGCGAGCCCTAACCCGATCGAGGAGCAAAGCCCCAACGTCTTTACCTGGATATTGCCGTCGCTAGGTCTGACGGCGTTCCATTCCGCAGTCGCACCGCCCGCGGTGGTGACAAACAGTTCATCCTTGATCAGGGACGAAATAACTTGGAGACATTCTAAGCGTTTCATGGCATTAGTCCGTCACAACACTTCTCGCGACAGCAGCAGCGCCACCGGCCTTTTGGAACTCTCGGCCGCCGTTGCCGCGCCGACGATGTCTTGTTTAACCTTGCTGCGATCGCGCATCACGCGATACTTGATCCCGAGACCCTGTAGCACCGGCTCGGTGGCGAGCCCGACCATATGGAAGGCTTTGTCGCCCATGTCTCCGGCATAGTACACGAGCAGCAGCATTGGAATTCCGAATTGCAGTGCCGTTGTCGTAAGGCCGTTGCAACTGTTAAGCAGCCCGCCGTTCTGCATCAACATCGCCGTGCGTTTTCCGCCAAGATACGCACCGGTGCAAACGCCGATTCCTTCTTCTTCGCGCCCAACCGGTATATGGGTTATCTCCCTGTCGTTGTAGAGGAGATTGATTAGCTGCAGCACATTGATATCGGGAACGCTCGCGACCAGATTAATTCCGGCCTCTTTTAGCCCTGCGAGTATCTGCTGCGCTCCCTCTTTGGTTGCCATGTCGACGCCTTTCAAAGATAGTTGCCGCTGTGACTCGGTAGACAGACGCGGTCGTTCAAAAACCAGAGAATTCTGCTTACATAATGCTTTGTAAGAAATTATGATTGCTCGTGTCAAGTCGCTCACAGTCAGAGGGTACCCCGACCATGGAATTGGCGTACCCACGGACTTACCCCTGCTGGCCAAGATGCCCCGCCAGAAAATTACACGAATACGGTGACCGTCACAGTCAACTTCTAGCTGCGAACTAGCTGCAGGACTTCAGCCAGTCCGCCGATAGCGGGCCCCTGCCAATCCTTGGCTTCTTGATGCAATTCGCCGCGAGTTCCCTCGGAGGAAGTTCGAATCAACACGGGATGCAAGCCGACCTCGGCGGCACCGGCTAATTCGTGGTTTTCACCATCGGCAATGTAGAGACAGTCTTCAGGCTCGACGCCGAGGCGCTCGCACGCAAGCTCATAAATCCGAGGGGCCGGTTTCTTTAGGTGTTCTCGGCAGGAGAAAACGGGGGACTCAATTAAGTGAACAAAAGCTGTGTCCTGCCAGACGATCGGGATCTCGATGGTGCAGTTGCTGATCAACCCTCTTCTGTGGCCGCAATTCTTCAGCTCCCTCAGCGTAGGTAGCGCGTCCGGCTTTGGTCGCAGGGCCAGCCGTATATACCGCAATCTGATCTCGGTTGCCTTGCGAATTTGTTCCGGGCTGGCGCACGCACCCATAGCAGCGCAAACATATTCGATGTTGGCTTCAACGGTCTCGAAAGCCCCTATCGTTCGCATTTCCGTGGTTTGCCTCCAGAGCTCCATGAAGGGTTCGTAAGGCACGGCAAGAATCTCGGCCAATTCAACATGCATCTGGCCGACGGCGGACACAAAGTCGTCCACCAAAGTCCCGAACAAGTCAAAGATAACTGTGGTAGATTTCATGGACGGAGCTGCCGATTTTTCGAAAGCCTCGCGTCGAAGTATTTCCCGTCCGCTCGCGAGACAAGGTTACCCGTTTTCTTTACGTTCGGCTCAATCTGCTTCAGGGCACATCGAGAGGCCAATCTCGCTTGAAGTCATTGGCGGTTACTCACCGCCACCGGGCTCAGCCGCCGATGATCGGGCTGGCGAGCATGACATCAAGCGTCGCCTCAGCCGCGAGGGTTTTGTCAAGATTCTGGATTTCATCCACGCTCTCGCCGTTCAAGAACACTTGTAGCGCCGGATTCAGGGTGGTGCCCTGCGGGACAATATAGCGCCGGAACTCCGAGCCGTTGGAACGAGCCAACTCCTCCAGCAAGCGCCTGAGTGTGGCCCCTTCTTCGAGGAGAACCACCTGCTGCTTTTTTCCCACCAGCCCGCGAACCGGTCCAAAGAAATGCACCCTGGCTTCAATCACGCTAACACCTTTGCGGCTGGTTCTGTCCCAGCTTCGTAAGTTTAACACGGAGGCAAGAGTCGATGGCACCGCTGACGAAATCCAGATGCTCGTCGTCCAGCGC
>JBFJNS010000252.1:0-4975 GCA_041618055.1 Binatia bacterium | reverse complement strand
TCGCGCTCGAGGACGGCGGCCCACATAGCAAGGTAAAATCCGAGAGAGATGGGCTGACCATGTTGTCCGTGGGTGTAGCCAGGCATAACTGAATCCAGGTGCGTCTCGGCGACGGGCAGGATCACGGCCCGCAGACCGTTCACCTCGCGCATCACCTCGAGCAGGCGGTCTCGTTGCCCCGTATGCTGGTATGTCTGGTTAAGGTCGCCTGAACTGCGTCCAAGGTGGACGCGGCCGCCGACTTCCTCGCCAAATCGATGAATCAGATAGTTCTCCGCCGAGTGGATGCCGCCTCCGTGCTTGAGGCGAGCTTGCTCGATTCCCTCCTGCTCCATTTCGCGCAGCGCCCGCAGCATGGTGATGCCATCGTGGCGCGGGACCAACCCCTCTTCGGTGAGCATCACAAGGTGCGCCTTGTCGAATGCGTGGACCGCGTAGAGCGAGGCCAGCACCTTGTCCGTCCTGTGGCTTACGATGGTTGGCAGCAACTCCTCGGACAGCCGGATGCCGGCTGTCCGAAATCCTCTGTATTGCTCGGACTTCTGTTTTAGCATCTCATCCCCACTTTCGAGCTACCATGCGACACCTTAGCGGGTTTAATATCCCAGTTTGTTTACGGTTTTCTTGATCCGCTCCAGGTCCTCCTTCAGGTCCTCTCTGGCTTCCAGCTCTATGAAGCCTTGCTGCACCAGCTTTAACTGACCGAGCTTCTCCATATCCGGAGGCTCATCGATCACGCCCACCTCCACCGCCTCCTGGAGGTACCCTTCAAGGTTCGTGGGTATTCCATTGTACGGAAACGGCAGATGCTCAGCATGGGCCGGAATGCCGATGGTGAGCTTCCGACGCTGCTCATCAAGGTCCGGACTTTCCATCCGCAGCCGCCGCTCCACCTGCCTGCACTGATCGAAGGTTTCCGGCTGCTTGCGAATGTACCAGTAGGCCAGGATCATTCCCTTGATGCACGCTTTTATCTTTTCCGGCTTTTCCTGAAGGGCCTTGCCGGTGGCCACGATCACGCGATCGGGACGTCCTTTGGGATAATGGGCAGCGACATCGAAAATATCGCTGAAGCCTTCTGCTCGAAGCGCTTCAGCATCGGTCGGATCCTGGAAGACGGCATCGATGGCGCCGGAACGAAGCCTCGGGCCTGCGTCTCGAGGCGCGTTCCCGCGGACCCACTCTACGTCGTTGTAGGGATCGACCCCCGCCCGCTTCAGCCAGGGACGCAACGCGGTGACCAGGATATCGTCCAAATCGATCACCCCGATGCGCTTGCCCTTGAGCTGCTCGAGGCTCTGGATGTCCTTCAACGCTATGACGTGGTTGGGCTGGTTGTTGCGCCAGCCTGCGACGATGAAGAGATCATGCCCTTGCTTCTGGAGATAGGCGACAGTTGAAGGCTTAACGTCCATGGCGATATCCATATCCAGCTCTTTCATGCGCTGGGCCAGGGTTTCCTTCTCGAACATAAAGGGCGCCATGCCTCCCGTGACGATTTCGTAATCGGGCTTTCCGTCCTCGTCGCGGAGGCCGCTATCGTAGAAAAAGTTCATCTCATGGGCCACCTGGACCGGGATCATATGTAAGACGTGATAACAAGCTGGACCAAAACGCAGCTTTCTAGCCATATTGCCTCCTTGTGTTAGTTTCCTGGTGTCTTCTTTTGTCCCGCGGATTCCATAACTCTTATCAATTGAAGCTGTCAATCAAAATTCATGACCGTGCCCGTAACTAGCTTCCGCTCAGCAATCGCCCGCACCCTGGGATTGGATTCCAAAGGTTCATGACGTGTAGCAGCTGCCACATGGTCGCGACTTGATTCGTAATGACTGGCTTGCCGAATTCCTGTTCCAAGCGCTGCACAACCGGCAACGTCAACCACGCGGCCCCGCCGATATAAAGGCCATCGGCATCGGGATAGCGCTCTAACGCGCCCCTTCCGAGCTCATAGGCAAGATTCATGCTTTCCAGGTCACCCATTTTAAGAAACTGACTCGGAGCCAGTGAGCGCGAAACGGCGCCTGTAACGGCTATGCCCTGCCGACCAAAGAATTCCCCTAAGGTCGCGTTCATCTGCTCATTCCACTTGTCTGCAACGGCTATCTTTTTGACACCTAGATGCTTCGCGGCGTTAACCACGCTGAGCATCATCGAGATGGCCGGGACACCTGTCCTCTTTTCAATATGGACTAACAGCTTGTCAAGAAAATCGGGCCCTACGAGCACCGCTAAAGGAGTCCCTGCCTGCACAACGATATCGATGCCGCGCTGCATCAACAGTTCAAGCTTCTCGTCAACGGGCGCAAATACGCGTTCGGCGTCCTCGCGCGTGAATTTCTCCAGACCCAACGGGACTAGGACCAACAATATGCCTTTGGGAGCGATCTCGTAAAATTCGTAAGGGTTGTAATCGATCACTTTCAGCGGAAAAAGACAGCCAACTCTTCGCTTAGGAACATCATCTTCGAACATATCGCACCTCCTTCATGAGTTGGTAGGTATCGCTTCAATCCGACAATGACTCACACCACTAAGCGCTCAGCGAGGTCCGTTACAGCGGAAGCTGTGGGCATGGGACCACACGACTGCGAAGCCAAATAATGCTTCCGAGTCGCCCCGGAGCGGATTTTCAGGAGACGATCCGTCCAAGCCATTCGTAAAATACTCCACGATGAAAGGGGATATGCAAAAGCTTGTCAAAAAGACCCCATAACATAAGCCAGGCGGCCGCTGTAAGGAGCATAGAGAGAAGCCAACTTTCTCCTGACTGGACTTTGAGGTACAGGAACACGAGCAATGGAATCGTGACGGCAAAACCAAAGAGCCAAACGCTCAAGAGGCCGCCCCAGATCCATAGGAGAATAGAGACCGTCCTGCGTGTAGCGAGCCCGACTTCGATTCCCGCGGTAAATTGGAAATCGACACGAGCCTCAGGCCGCGAAGTCTTAGAGCTCGTGCCGAGCAGATCGAGCCCCAAGCGAATCGCGGCAATGAAAAGCATCGTAAAACCTATGGTCCAGGGAAAAAGGCGCGCTTGCAAGGGCCACCCCCTGGCCATCCACAGGAACAAAACAAAGAAGAGGAATACCAAGAGGCTGAAAGCAATCTGCGCTTTAGATCTCATGACCTTCGCTGAATGCCTAGTCGATTCGTTGGTTCCTTAACCCAAAAGACTTAGGCATCTCCTTTCTGCCTCTCCAGTCCAACGCTCGCATCACTCCCCGACTCTGATACAATCACATCTCTCCCCTTTGAATTTTGCATCGCAATGTTTCACTTCAATCGTGCTTCGGCATTCGAGTGATGCCTGTGCACAAAACGGTTCACTCTTCCTCTCCAAAACTCCCTCTCTGCTTTTGTCTGACAGCGTAAAAAAGCAACCCGATCGCCAATAGTAAGATCGCAACGACCAGCGGACGAAGCAGGAAAGATGCGCCGAAGGCGCCCACAGCGATATAGAGGTAGTTTTCTGCCAGCGGACCGAGGACGAGGCCGAGAACTAAAGGAGGCCGCGGCCACTCCAGAAAAACCATGGCATATCCCAGCAGGCCGAAGATGGCCATCACGAGCAAGTCAGCCATGTTGTTGTTCGCGGTATAGGCGCCAATAAAAGCCAAGAACAATATAAAAGGAATCAGGACAGAGCCCCGGATTCTGGTGAGAGCCGCTAGTTTGTCCAAGAACAGGAAGCATGCAGCCACCGTAATCATATTGGCGATAACCAATGTCCATACCATCGAGAAAGTAACATGAAGGTGCTTGGTCAGCATGGCGGAACCTGGAACGAGGCCTATAATCAGGAAACCGGATAGCAGAATCGCCATACTGGCGCTTCCGGGGACACCAAAGGCAACTGTGGGTATGATGTCTCCACCGTCCTTGGAGTTGTTTGCGGCCCCGGGGCCCAAAACCCCGCGCACGTCTCCAGTCCCAAAGCGGCTTTTGTCCTTGGCGCTCTGCACCGCATGCGCATACGCTACCCACTGAGCAACGGATCCCCCGAGGCCGGGTATGATGCCGATGAAGGTTCCAATCAGACTGCAACGCAGCGTCACGCCCCAGTGGCGAAACGTATCTTTGATCCCCTCCATAACACCCTTCGACACTCTTGCCACAGGTGCTGCGATACTCGTCCCCCGCACCGCCAGATCTATAATCTCAGGGACTGCGAACAGGCCGATAGCCACAGGAGCCAGAGGGATCCCTTCCCAGAGATAGGGCTCACCCAGCGTATAACGCGGAATGCTGGAGTGCGGATCCATGCCCACCATAGAGAACGCCAAGCCCAAGCCGGCCATCAAAAGCCCCTTGGTCCAAGAAGTACCGGTGAGCGAAGCGATAAATGTCAGTCCGAGTAATATCAGGGCGAAAAGCTCCGCAGCCGTGAACGTAAGCACCAAAGGTCGCACGACCGGCACGGACAAGGCCAGGGCGGAGGCTCCGACCACTGCCCCAAACATGGAACTCATGAGCGCGGCCCCCAAGGCGCGTCCCGCTTCTCCATTCTTGGCCATGGGGTGGCCGTCAAGAATCGTGGCCGCTGCGCTCCCCTCGCCGGGGACGCCGAATAAGATCGAGGTGATGTCACCGGTGGTCCCATTGACCGCATGGACCGCAATGAGCAGGGCAAGGGCGTTGACCGGAGCCATGCCGAAGGTGAAAGGAAGGAGTATGGCGAGTGTTGTCAGACCACCTAATCCTGGGAGGAGGCCGATCCAAAAGCCAATGAATGTCCCGAGCAAAAGCAAGCCGAAGGCTGGCCAGCTCAGAACGCTGGTCAGACCCAGCCAGAATGCCTCAAGCATGGGGAGATCTTTTACTCCTTGATCTTCTTGAAGAACTCCACGGTTTCCTGATCCGCTGCAAGGGCATCCTTCAAGACAGCCTCGACCTGCTTGGCTCCCATCGGGGTTATATCAATTTTTAACTTTTCTGCCTCGGCTTTGAGCTCGGGATCTTTGAGGGTGGCCAG
>JBFJNS010000251.1:0-4986 GCA_041618055.1 Binatia bacterium | reverse complement strand
GAGCCGATCCCCAACAAACCGAGCAGGATAGTAGGCACGACCCAATGGGAAGTAGTTTTTAGATTGGTGCCAACGAGAAACGCCGCCATGAGACAAAGGATGCCGACGAGCAATGGGGTTCGCGGCCCGATGCGATCATTCATATGGCCGCTCGCCGGTGAAATGACGAGGGTCAAGATCGAGGGAACAAGAAAGAGGATTCCCATGAACGACGCGGAAAGACCCAGGACGCCTTGCAGATAGAAGGGCATCAAAAACATCGCGAGTCCTTGGGTGATGCAAACCGCCAGAAGTGCGAGCGCGCTGTAAGCGAAGAATCGTACCTTGAAGAAATATGGGTCCACCATCGGGCTGCCCGTTTTCACCTCATGGGCCCAAAATGCCCAAGTAAGCCCGACCATGACCAGCGCCAGGATGGTTTTTGGGCCCGGTCCCGAAAGCGCGGCCGTTTTTTGGTCCAAGAAGAGAGTCATGGCGAGCGTTAAGATCATAAACAGCGCAGCGCCTCCGTAGTCGACCGTGCGACGTCGTTCTGCGGCTTTCGGCGCTGGTTTGTGTTTCGAAAGATAAGTGAGAAGAATGGCTACTACACCGAACGGGACCAAAAAGAAAAAAATGCCTCTCCAGGAACCCATATCGATAATAAATCCACCGATCGGGGGCCCGATGAAGAAACCGAAGTGGTGCGCCATGGCCATCAGGCCCTGGGCTTTTCCTTCCGAGCCTTCCGGCATCGCCTCCATGGCCAAGGCCCGGCCGGAGGAGTGAATGATGGCGCCGCCGACGCCTTGAAAGAACCGGAACAGCATCAGTTCCCCGATGTTTTGTGAAAGCCCGCACAAGAGGGCGCTGAGCGTAGCGACAATCAGTCCAAGCCCGTAAATCTTGTAACGGCTATAGACATCCCCTAATTGTCCAAGCACGATTCCCAGCCCTATGGCCGCCACCTGATACGCGATGAGCGCCCAGGAAACTCCAAGCATATCGGTGTTGAGTCCATCCGCGACGGTCGGGAGGGAGATTACGAAAGTCCGCACCGAAAGACCTACCAGAAAGAGCCCGATCATCGTGTTGGTGATGGTGATTCTGTCGGTGCGTCGTTCCATGGGCGCGTTTTCTTTCCCTTCCACGTCTATTTTGCCTGCCGCTTTCGTGCTCAGATCTCTCCTTGCGCTGGAAGTCTTATACCTTTAGCCTTCATCCATCCTCATTTACAAGGTGTGTCTTTGTGTTGGCCCTCGTATCCTCGTCTAACCCGTCCTCCAAATGCCGAGCTGCGGCCGCGCAAGATGGCGTGCGCGCGGCGGAGGATTAATCCCGGATTCCGCAGTTCAAACTTTGGAGACAAGCGAGAGACGAACCCTCCGCTGCGACGGCAACGGGCCTGTACCTTGTAGTTTCCTGCGAGCTGCGGTGAATGGAGTTGCACATCGGGGGAAGAGGCGACAAGAAGCCAAGCACCACAATGAGCAATGAAATTTTCCATTTTTATGCCTTCGCCGCTCCGGGCTCGTCTCTCGCTCGGCACAGGCCGTCAATTCTCAACAGCGGAATCCGGGTTAATTGGACGGGCCTGGCCGGTGGCCTGTCGGCCTTGGGGTTTTGAAACGGATAATTCTGAGCGGGGAGCCGTCGTACGCCGCGACCGGGCAAGTTATTTCCTGGGCGAAAAACGCAGAAGGTGTTATAGCAATAACACGGTCCGATCTGCATCGGTAACGGTCCCGCAGTGACAAAAAGGGAGGGCGATAGGATCTTGTCGGACACGCTATCAACATCGCTTAGAGGATTTGCATGAAAAAGAAACGAATGATTTGGGCGATCAACCCTTTCGAGGAAGAGAGGAAATTGCTGCAAAATGCGGTTGTCCTACTCAAACCGCTGTCCGCGAAGGCCCAACTCCAGGTCGAGCCCGTTTATGTCGTCAGTCCCGCCGAGCTGCGAGCGACACTCGAGTTTAGCGTGCCTGAAAAGGAACGCCTGCACGCGGTTGCCAACAAGACGCTGGCCAGCGCACTCCAATCGCTGCATGTCCCCTGGCTCCTAAAGCCGAAAGTGCTGATGACGCACGGCCTGACCCTGGAAGCGACGACCACCGCGCTGTCCACCTGCGCCGAGGCAAGCGGCGCTGAGCTGATACTCGCCGGAACTCATGCACGCAGGGGGATGGCTCGGGTTTTTCTAGGGAGCTTCGCCGAAACTCTTGCTATGCTTTCGCGCGTGCCAGTTCTCCTGGTTAATCTCCGACTGGAGCCGATCACAAATTTTCGCTCGGTGCTTTTTGCCACCGATTTTAGTCCCGAATCGCGCCTGGCGTTTCGGCGCTTCTACGAAACCTTTGCGCCGATGAAAAGCAAAATAATCCTGTACCATGCCCTCCCCAAACCGCCGAAGTGGGTCATTCAGAGCGGCAAGACCCTGGTTGGCGGCAAAGGAAGTCGTTCAGACAGGGAGCGCTTTCAGGAAGAACTGAGCCTGGCAACGAAACTTGCCATCCCCTTTCTCGAAGCGGCCAAAGCCGCTGAGGGCACAGTCGAATTGGTCGTGGGGGAAGCTGAAGGCAAAATCTACGAGGGAATCCTTCAGAACGCCTTGAAAAGACACGTGAGCGTTATTGGAATGGCAAGCCGAAGCGGGAAATTATCCGCCACACTTCTTGGCAGTGCATCCCGCGGAGTGCTAAGGCGCAGTGAGGTACCGGTATGGATCTTTCATGCTTAGTCCTGAAAGGCTTTAGAGGGCTTCTTCTCGCCTGAGCAAATTTTTGCAGGGAAAAAGACTTCGCTCCTTGTTGAGGCTGTCCGGGGCCCACGGCATTTGTTTGCCCGATTACAGAAGAAATCCTCGATACACTGCGGGACCTGCCGGGGTCGCACCGGAGACGGTGGCGGGAAATGACGCGAAGAGGCCGGGTAGATGATTCTCTGGGACAAAAAGACAGAAGGTGTTAAGAGGTTACATGGTTCGACCCATCGCTACTGGATGGAGTCATACATGCTTAACGATTTGAGTGCGCTATCAGTGTCAGCAACGTGAATCAACCGGCTCCAACGTACCTTCGCATTGCAGAAACGGCTCTGTCTCCCAAGCTGCAACGGTTGACCTTGGTCAATGTTTGTCTTGGGCAGTTTATGAGCGCGCTGGACTCGCGCTCGGTCATCGTCGCTTTGCCAACGATATCGGTTTATTTCAATAGCTCGATGGCGGTGGTGCAGTGGATTCCTCTGGCGTACCAACTCACCATAATCGGCTTTGTTCTGAGCATGGCTCGCTTGGGCGACATGTTGGGTCGCAAGAAGATTTACGCGTTGGGCTTTCTACTGCTCACTCTGGGGTCGGCGTTTTCAGGGTTGAGCACCGGCCTGTGGCAACTCATCGCTTTCAGAGCTCTCGCGGGCCTTGGCGGAGCCGTGGTGATGGGAAATGGCAGGGCGATCGTGTCGACGGTCTATGCGCAAAAAGGGAGAGCCCAAGCCTTGGGCCTCACTTCAATGGCCTTCCATTTGGGATATATCATCGGACCCTCCCTGGGCGGATTTCTGATTGACACGGTGGGCTGGCGGTGGATTTTTTTTGCTACCTTGCCGGTCGCTCTCGGGTCGGCGTACATGGCCTGGAAGGTGCTGCCGGAAACGGTCAGCGAGCGGGGAAAATATTTTCTCGATTCGATGGGCATGGTGACACTGCTTCTCACCGTGCTGTTGCTGATCTTAGGTTTGCAGCAGATTGCCAAGTCGGGCGTTACCCTTTTCGCCGCGGGGGCTTTTTCGGCGGCCGCCATTTTCCTTATTTTGCTGTTGCACTGTGAGCGCAAGAGCCCGGCGCCACTGCTCGATCTTTCGCTTTTCAAGGTGCGAACCCTCACCGCGGGAGTCCTGAGCAATCTCTTCATTGTGACTTCACACAGCTCGACATTTTTTCTCTTGCCGTTTTATTTGCAGGGAATTTTACATTTCAGCCCGACCCAGGTCGGCTTTACGATCATTTTTTTCTCCCTCGTGATTGTGTTTTTTGCGCCGGTCGGAGGTTGGCTTGCGGACCGACTCGGCTCGCGGTTGCTTTGCACCGCGGGCTCCGTCTTGAGCGTCGCCAGCATGCTTGCTCTGTCAAGTTTGGGGGCGGATGCCGGTCCCGCGGCGGTGATCATCCCCCTGATGATTCTGGGATTGGGCTGGTCGCTTTTTCAGGCTCCCAATTTGAGCTCGATCTTCGGCGCCGTGGAGGCCCGCCACGTGGGGGCGGTAAGCGGAATCTCCCTGACGTCGGCCAACATCGCCAACGCGATAGGAGTTGCCGTCGGCAGTGTGCTATTTCTGCGCGGGCTTAATTACTTTGGCTTAAGCGGGTCGGTGGTGCCGGCGTACACGGAATGGGCGCAAAACCCTGAGGTATTTCTCAAAGCGTTTCAGATTTCCTGGCTTATCATTGCGGCGTTTACGGCGATTGCGATCGTAAGTTCAGCGATGCGCGGCGTCGATAAGCGAATCTAACGGGGTACTTGGAAAGGTTTGGTTTTGACTGCAGGGAGTTCTGAACTCGGATTGTGCGGGGGAAGTGGACACAGGCTATTCCTCAAAGGAATGCGGTTAGTCATCGCGTGTTCCATGGCAATATGGCACGTCCGCTCCCATCGTTTCGAAGCAAGACACAAGCCGGTCATTTCTTGACAGGGCGAGAGCACGATGGTAGCGGTGGCTCAGCTTTGCACGTGCGTACCGTCGGCGGTTTCTCGAAAAGGGAGGTCTAGTCTTTATGTCTCTTCATGCAAAAGCGCAAGATGTGCCGCAAAGGAAAGTTGTTTTGTCAACCGAACAGGGACAGGGATCGATGGTGGTCAAACAAGCTTTCGGTAACGAGAGTAGCCTCATGGTGGCCGCCCGGCCTCCCGGTTACCATACCAAACCCCACATGCACGCATCCGAACAGATCAACCACGTCCTGGAGGGCGAGATCTGGTTTTTTGTCGAGGACCGCGGCTATCACTGT
>JBFJNS010000250.1:0-4991 GCA_041618055.1 Binatia bacterium | reverse complement strand
CTCGTAGAGAATCTTCCCAGAATTGAGGAGAGCAATTTGAAGTCGCAGATCATTCGTGCAGCGACCTCCACCGTTCTGAACATCGCCGAGGGCTCCACCAGTCAAAGTGATATGGAACAAAGACGATTCTTGGGCATGGCAATTCGATCTCTCCTAGAAACCATAGCCTGTCTGCACCTAATTGAACGTCGGAAATACGTTAGCGAAGATGGCCTGACTAAGACGTACGAGTTTGGCCATTCTCTTTTTGTAAGACTCCAAGCGCTACGCCGATCTCTCACCAAGAATTAACGTTAACAACGGTCTTCGGTCTCTCCTATGAGACGGTCGTCGGTCGTCGGTCTGCGGTCATCCTTATGAAACGTCTCTTCGATTTCGTCGCTGCTGGCGCCGGGTTGCTGGTGCTGTCGCCGGTTATGCTGGTGGCGGCTTTGCTGATCAAATCGGATACCCCCGGCCCGGTCTTTTTCCGCCAGGAGAGGATCGGGAAAAACTTTCGACCCTTCCGTATTTTCAAGTTCCGGACCATGGTGCAGAATGCGGCGGCCATAGGCAGCTCAATAACTTTTGGCGAAGACCCCCGTATCACGCGGGTAGGGCGGGTTTTGCGAAGAATCAAATTCGATGAGCTGCCCCAGTTGATCAATGTCCTCAAGGGCGAGATGAGTCTGGTGGGTCCGCGTCCGGAAGTGCGATCATACGTCGAATTGTACCGGAAAGACTATGAGGAAATCCTCGAAGTCCGCCCCGGAATAACCGACATCGCCTCCTTAAAGTACCGAAACGAGTCCAGCTTGCTCGCAGTGGCCGAGGACCCTGAAAAGGAATATATGAGCCGCGTGTTGCCGGACAAAATCGCCTTGGCCAAGGAGTATGTCAAGTGCTCATCTTTTTTCTTTGATGTGATGTTGATCGTGAAGACGATCGCAAGATTGTTCGAGACAGAAAAACCTTTTTCGTTAGTATCCCGAGAGAAACGCTGATGCCGATTGCTGCAAACGTGCCGAATTCGAGTTCCGCTCCGGTTGTGCGCATTGAGCCGCTGCGAGGATGGGTCTCGCTGAAACTCAGGGAACTGTGGGAATACCGGGAGCTGGTTTACTTTTTTATCTGGCGTGACATCAAAGTGCGCTATAAGCAAACCGCGCTGGGGGCGGCCTGGGCTATCATCCAACCTTTTTTCATGATGGTGGTTTTTAGCCTTTTCTTCGGCCGCTTGGCCAAAATCCCCTCCGACGGGGTTCCCTATCCGATTTTCAGTTTCACAGGCCTGGTTCCTTGGACTTTTTTCGCTCACGGCCTGAGCGCGTCCTCCAACAGCCTGGTGGGAAGCGCGAATTTGATCAAGAAGGTTTATTTCCCCCGCCTGGCGCTGCCTATCGCAACGGTGCTCTCGGGATTCGTGGATTTCGCTGTGGCGTTTACGGTTCTTGTGGGCATGATGCTTTATTATGGCATCGTTCCAACGGTGAACGTCTTATGGCTACCCTGTTTTATGCTCCTGGCCACGGTCACCTCCTTGGGGGTAGGGCTGTGGCTATCCGCCATGAACGTCAAATACCGCGACATTCGTTACACGGTGCCATTCATCACCCAATTCTGGCTGTTTTCCACACCCATCGCTTATCCCAGCAGCCTCCTTTCGGAGCCGTGGCGAACGTTTTACGGTCTCAACCCCATGGTCGGCGTCGTGGAGGGGTTTCGTTGGGCTCTGTTGGGAACGGAGACAAATCCGGGGCTGATCCTGATCGCATCCTCTGGGGCCGCATTGGCGGTTCTGATCGGCGGCGCGTTCTACTTTCGCAGGATGGAAAAAACATTCGCGGATGTGGTGTAGAGTAAATTTCGAATTTCGAAATTCGAACTTCGAAATTGAGGGGAGCTATGGATAAGGCTGAGTTAGAGGAGCGGACGAAGCGGCTTGCGTTACGAGTCATTAGGTTTGTGGCAGAGTTGCCCAAAAGTAAGGTGAACGATGTATTAGGCTACCAGTTGCTAAAATCTGGCACGTCCATCGGTGCTAACTATCGGGAAGCAAATCGGGCAGAGTCTCGCAACGACTTCATCCATAAGATTGGTATAGTAGAGAAGGAAGCTGCCGAGACTCGATACTGGCTGGAGCTTGGCCAGGAGACTCATCTGGGTGGCGCTCAAGAGCGTCAATGGCTTCTTCAGGAATCGGCCGAACTTCTGGCTATTTTCACTAGCATCGGCAAAACGACAAAAGGCAATAGGTAGTATTTTTCGAAATTCGAATTTCGCAATCCGAAATTTTATGAGTAACTTCGCCATTCGCGTCGAAAACCTGTCCAAGTTGTATCGGATCGGCGTGGAGAAGAACCGCCACAATACTCTCCGCGACCGGATCTCGCACGGGGTAAGATCGCTGTTCAGTCGCGACGGTCGCCGGTCCTCCAAGGGCAACGAGGACAACACGATCTGGGCCCTTAAGGACGTGTCGTTCGAGGCGAAGGCGGGTGAAGTTCTCGGCATCATTGGTCCGAACGGCGCCGGCAAGAGCACATTGCTGAAAATCCTCTCGCGCATCACGCCGCCAACCACCGGACGCGCCGACATCTACGGCAAGGTAGGTTCGCTTTTGGAAGTGGGCACAGGCTTTCATCCGGAGCTGACCGGACGGGAGAATGTTTACCTCAACGGCGCCATCCTTGGGATGAAACGGAAAGAAATAGAGTCCAAATTGGATGAGATAGTGGATTTCTCCGGAGTGGCGAAATTCATAGACACGCCGATCAAGCACTATTCCACCGGAATGCATACGCGCCTGGCGTTCGCGGTGGCCGCCCACCTGGAGCCCGAAATTCTGATCGTCGACGAGGTCCTTGCCGTTGGGGACAAAAATTTTCAAAGGAAATGCTTGAACAAAATGCAAGACGTCGGACATCAGGGGCGCACGGTCCTCTTCGTATCACACAACATGCAGGCCATCACTCGGTTGTGTCCGCGAGCCATTTTGCTCGATGAGGGTAGGATCATCGAGGATGGGCCGGCCCACAGAGTGGTCAGTGCTTACCTCAACAACGGTCTTGGAACCAGCGCATGCCGTGAATGGCCGGAGGTCACAAAGGCGCCGGCCGGTGAGATAGCTCGTTTGCGAGCGGTGCGAGTGCGATTGCAGGACGAACGCATTTCCGACATCGTGGATATTCGCAAGCCCATCGTGCTTGAAATGGAATACGAAGTCCTAAAACCCGGCCACGTTCTGCTCCCGTACTACGACGTGTACAATGAAGACGGTTTGACTATATTTTCCACGATTGACGTTGACCCCTCGTGGAGACAAAAGCCGAGGCCCGAAGGATACTGGAGAAGCAGGGTTCGCGTCCCCGGGAATTTCTTGGCCGAAGGCACTCACGTTGTCGCGCCTGGAATGCTGGCTCTGAACCCGACCGTGCCGCAGTTTGAGGAGCATGAAGCCATAGCGTTTCAAGTAGTCGATAGTCTGGACGGCGACTCCGCTCGCGGTGATTGGGCTGGAAAAGTGGACGGTGTTATCAGACCTCTCTTGACGTGGACCACGCAGTTCAGCGCGGCCGCGGATGACGGCGCCCTGATGGCGGGTGGCCCCGGGGACGTCAACCGCATGAAGGCTGGCCCGGCGTAAGCCGTTTACCTCTCCATCCGGAGAGCATTGCCTGCTCATAGCGGGCAGGCCCTACTCAATCGAACATCTCCATTACAATGAGCCCCTATCTGTTAGGTTTCCTGCGCTGCCCCTTTTGCGGCGGCGGCCTCGAGGCAGACGCGAGCCAGCGAGTGCGGGAAGAGGCGGGGGACGCCGTTATGTCTTGGCGCGGATGAAAGAGGTGACAACATGAAAGTGATCATTCTTGCCGGTGGCTTTGGGTCGCGACTATCCGAAGAGACCACGCTTCGGCCGAAGCCAATGGTGGAAATCGGGGGAAAGCCGATCTTGTGGCATATTATGAACACTTATGCCGCCCACGGCATAGACGAGTTTGTGATTGCATTGGGATACAAGCAGGAAGTCGTCAAGGAGTACTTTTTGAACTTCTACGCCCTCAACAACGATATATCGATCGACCTCGCCACGGGGAAAACCAGGTTTCACAACGGAACACAGCCTCAGTGGAAAGTCCATCTCGTCGATACGGGGCTTAACACGCAGACCGGAGGCCGTGTCAGGCGTCTGAAGAACTGGATCGAAAAGGATGAGACCTTCATGCTGACCTATGGAGACGGCGTGACGGATCTCGATATTACGAAGCTCCTGAAATTTCACAAATTGCACAATAAACTCGCGACGGTCACGACGGTGCGGTCTCCGGCACGCTTCGGACGAATCGGCTTTTCAGGCGATGAGGTGACGGAATTCTACGAAAAACCGGAACATACCGAAGGGTGGATCAACGGCGGCTATTTCGTGTTGCACCGGCGGGCTCTGGACTACGTGGACGGAGACGAGACGATTTGGGAACGGGAACCCGTCGAGCGGCTTGCGAAGGACGGGCAGCTCATGGGCTTTCGGCACTACGGGTTTTGGTCGTGCATGGATACCCTCAAGGAAAAGAACATTCTTGAGCAGCTTTGGGAGAGCGGCAAGGCTCCGTGGAAAATTTCAGACATACGGCACGCCAAACGGAAAATGAGCGCACTATGAAAATCTTGATCACCGGCGTCGACGGCTATATCGGCTCTGTCCTTGCGCCCTACCTAAAACAGCGCGGGCACGCAGTCACGGGACTCGACACAGGCTTTTACCGCGACGGTTGGTTGTACGGGGAACCCGCTTTCGACCAGTTCCCTTCCGTCAGCAAGGATCTGAGGCGAGTCACCGAAAGCGACCTGGAAGGATTCGAAGCCGTCATTCATCTTGCGGAACTTTCCAACGATCCGTTGGGAGAGCACAACCCGGAGCTAACGTACGCCATCAATCATCAGGGAAGCGTGGCGCTCGCCGCAAAGTGCAAGAGTGTAGGAGTGTCCCGATTTATCTACACATCGTCGTG
>JBFJNS010000249.1:0-4993 GCA_041618055.1 Binatia bacterium | reverse complement strand
TCGATGATCCGATCATCGCCGACCGTGACGATAGTGATCATCGAAGTCGTAGGATCCAGGGTGGGAGCGACCGAAAGGCTTTCGATGTTATAACCCCTGGCGCTAAAAAGACCGGCGACCCTGGCCAAAACGCCAAATTTATTTTCTACAAGAACCGATATGATATGTTCCATTCGCTGCTGAAATCAGGCAGGCAGAACGCCCTCTCCCTCCTCCACCTTTCTCTTATGTACTCCGCCTTTCCTAGCCTGAGTCAGCTCAGGAGGATCTTCGAGCATCATTTCATGCTGGGCGCCCCCAGCGGGAATCATCGGGTAACAATTCTCAAACGGGTCGGTGTAAACATCCATTAAAACCGGTCCTTTGTACTTTAACCCTTCCTTGAGCGCCGGCTCCACCTCGTTCGGTTTCGACGCGCGCAAACCCAAGATGCCATAGGCCTCCGCCAACTTCACAAAGTCCGGGGTATTCCCAAGCCGGCTCGCAGAGTAACGACCCTCGTAAAACAGGTCCTGCCATTGCCGAACCATTCCGTGAAATCCGTTATGCATCAACACGATTTTGATCGGCAGTTTGTGCTCGGCGGCGGTCGCGAGCTCCTGCAGATTCATTTGAAAGCTGCCTTCGCTAGTGATGCAAACCACCAACTTGTCGGGGAAGGCTTTCTGGGCGCCGATGGCAGCCGGGAACCCGAAGCCCATGGTGCCGAGCCCGCCCGATGTGAGCCAGGTTCTAGGTTTCGTCCCTTTGAAATATTGCGCCGCCCACATCTGATGCTGGCCCACATCCGTAGCGACGATGGCATCGTGCTTGGTCAGCTCATAGAGTTTCTCCACGACGAACTGCGGCTTGGTGACTCTGTCGTCCTGCTTGTATTCAAGGGGATGCGCCTTCTTCCACTCCTCGATCTGCTTTATCCAGGGTGCGCGCAGCGCTTTCACTTCCGCCGCATTGCCGTCCATGGCGCGCAGAATTGCGTTCATCTGCCTCAATACCGTCCTTACGTCTCCCACGATCGGAATGTGGGCATGGAAGGTCTTCTTGATCGATGTCGGATCAATATCGATGTGGATGACGCGCGCGTCGGGACAAAATTCAGATAGTTTCCCGGTTACGCGATCGTCGAATCGGGCGCCAACCGCGATTAGAAGGTCTGCTTGATGCATCGCCATGTTGGTCCAGTAAGCGCCGTGCATACCCAGCATTCCCAATGATAGCGGGTGAGTGCCGGGAAAGCTTCCGAGCCCCATGAGCGTCATCGTAACCGGAATCTGGGTAATTTCGGCAAATTGCAGAATCTCATCGGCCGCATCGGAAAAAATGGCCCCGCCACCCAGATAGATGATCGGCTTTTTCGCCTTCATGATCTCTTCGGCCGCTTGCTTCACTTGATGCTTGTTGCCATTGACCGTGGGATTGTAGCCGCGCAAGTTGACCTTGTCGGGATACTTGCCGAAGTCCGCCTTCTCCGTGCTGACATCCTTTGGAATATCAACCAAAACGGGGCCGGGTCTTCCGGTCAGAGCGATGTAAAAGGCCTCTTTGATTGTCTGGGCCAGGTCTTTCACGTCCTTCACGAGAACATTATGCTTGGTGCAAGGACGGCTGATGCCAACGTTATCTGCCTCCTGGAAAGCATCATTGCCGATGAGATTGGTGGAGACCTGTCCGGTAAACGCGACGAGTGGAACCGAGTCCATATACGCGTCCGCCAATCCAGTCACGATGTTCGTCATACCGGGTCCCGAAGTAACCAGGACGACGCCCGCCTTGCCGGTGGCCTTTGCGTATCCCTCGGCCATATGAGCCGCTGCCTGTTCGTGGCGCGTTAATACCAGCTCAATATCTTTCTGTTGGCACAGGACATCGAAGATCTTCAAAACCACGCCACCCGGCAACCCGAATACCGTCTTGACGCCCTCGTGTCTGAGCGACTCGACAAAAATCTCGGCTCCGGTCTTTTTCATATCATACCCCTTTAACCTTGTGTCGCGTTCGCATGGCGGTGTTTCTCAAGGATCTCCATGATTTTGTCCTTGCCAGCGAGTTTCATTTTTTGCAGTCTTTTCTTCTCCACTTCCTCATCCACCGAAAGATGAAGTTTGTGTTGAAATTCTAATAACTTCTTCTCCAGCTGCTGATGTTCGTCATAATATTTTTTTAGCTCGGGATCCTTATCCAAAAGAGAGATGATGGCCGATTCGTCTCTACTCTCCATAAACGAGCCTCCTTGTGCTGGTTCAAGTCTCTTTCGCGCCCCAATCTAGCGTAGGGTCACATTTTTGTCAACGCAGTGTTAAACTTGGTTTTTCAATAAGTTGCGTTTCTGATCGTGCTTTTGATTCACACTCCGGAGCGCGCAGATAAGTGGGCACCAATCGGCCGATAGAATCCGCCTCGTTGCGCCTGAATCGCTCCATGCTCAAACGGGCAACCGCCGAGGCTACCGAGGAAAAAATTTCACCGGTGCAAGGTCTAGCCCTGTCTGCCAATAATCTCGTAAGCAGATCCCCGTATACCGTCGCGCCATCGCCAAGGAACAAACATGGCTCGGCACTGTTTAGCGATCGCACGATCTCCACGATCTTCTCGGCGGGCGCTGCCAAATCGTCAGTAATCCGAGTCAGGACGTCGCAGTTTCTGCGAAATAGGGCGGCATAGACTTCATTTTTTCGAGCATTAAGGAAAGAACAAATCAGGCCCTC
Organism: Binatia bacterium; assembly: GCA_041618055.1. Lineage (GTDB taxonomy): Bacteria > Desulfobacterota > Binatia > UBA9968 > UBA9968 > JBFJNS01. The sequence goes on along the minus strand of JBFJNS010000249.1, from coordinate 2,288 downwards.
ATAATTCGTGACGCGCGCCGCATTGCCAATCAGCGTAGACACCCCGATCACGGGGATCGAGCTACCATAAGTTAGCCCCTTAATCGTGCTGAGCCCGATTCGCAACCCCGTGAAAGACCCGGGGCCTATCGAGACGGCAATACCCGAGATGTGCTGCAGATCCCATTGCGCTCGTTTTAGCAACGATTCGATGAGGGGCAGAATAATCTCGGCGTGATTGGTCTTCGTGCCCAGGATCGGGGCGCTGCTAAGCGGTGGTTGCGGCAGCGAGGTTTGCTCCGCGACCAGTCGTTCGTCTTCAATGAGCGCGACACTTGCCGTCGAAGTTGCGGTGTCAATTCCAAGTATCCTCATCCACCAACCTGTTTCTCGAAAAACCTCGCGATGTCGTTATAGAAGGCATAGACCATGAGTAAAATGAGCAGGAAAATACCAACCTGTTGGGCCACTTCCCGATGTTTCACGGCTACGGGCCTCCCGATCAGAGCTTCGACAAAGAAGAAAAGTAGATGTCCCCCGTCGAGAACCGGAATTGGCAGAAGATTGAGCACCCCGAGGTTAATGCTCAAGACAGCGAGGAAAGCCAAAAAACTTCCGACTCCCTCCTGTGCCTGTTGTCCCGCCAGCTGTGCGATGAGAATGGGTCCGCCGAGATTACGCGGAGAGATCTCGCCCGTCACCATTTTGTACAGTCCCACGAGGGTCAGTTTTGCGTATTCATACGTCTGCACGAACGCCCTTCCAACCGCAAGCCCGGGGTCTCCTTTCTCGATGGACACGTGGCTTCCGATCCCGATCACCCAATCCTGTTTCTTCTCGCCAAAAATCGTTTGCGTCTCCTTTTTGGCTGGATGCAAAGTAACCGTGAGCTCTTGCCCCTCCCGCTGGAGCCGTATCGTTAACAAACTCCCGCCGCTCGCCTTGATTCCCTTGGACAATTCATCCCACTGCGAGATGGGTTCGCCATTCAGTCCGACGATGCGATCGCCCTTTTGCATCCCTGCACCTTCAGCCGGAGATCCTGGCTCGACAGATCCAATTTGGTTGGATAAAACCGGTACGCCATGCAAGAGAAAAACAATCATGAGCAGAAAGACGGCGAGGAGAAGGTTAAAGCCCGGTCCGGCTGCCACAATGGCAATGCGCGGCAGGAGTCCCTTATGGGCGAAAGATTTATTTCTATCTACTTCACTGATTTCCTCGTCCGGATCTTCACCGACCATCTTGACGTAGCCGCCTAAAGGGAACGCACTCAAGGCGTACTCCGTTTCGCCCTTTTTCTTGACCCAGAGCTTCGGCCCGAAACCGACCGAAAAAGTCAAAACGCCAACGCCAGCCAGTTTGGCAAAAAGAAAATGGCCGAATTCATGAATGACAATCAAGACTCCGAGCCCGATCACTGCCGCAGCTATGGCATAGATTATGTTCTCCATTAAATCTTCTCCTTAGGGTACCCCTTAGTTTAGCAGCGATAGCGCTCGCTCTCTAGCCCAGCGATCGACGTCGAGAACTTCCTCCACGTCGCGTGCGTGTTTGGAAGTGTGGCTGGACATGGTTTTTTCAATGATGCGATGGATTTCTCGAAAGCCAATGCGCCCGCTCAAGAAGGCCCCCACCGCAACCTCATTAGCCGCATTCAGGACGGTTGGCATCGTGCCCCCCTCCTTCAAGGCTGCATACGCCAAACCAAGGGCTGGGTAACGCTTTTTTTCCACAGGCAAGAAGTTTAACCCGTCGTGCCGTGTTAATTCTAGTGGCTTCCAGCCGCCCTTCAACCGGTGCGGATAGGTTAGCGCGTAGGCGATCGGGATACGCATGTCGGGAACGCCAAGTTGCGCAATGATGGAGCCATCCTGGTATCGAACCATGGAGTGAACCACGCTTTGCGGGTGAATGACCACATCGATCCGCTCCGGATCCATGTCGAATTCCCAGTGCGCTTCAACGACCTCAAGACCCTTGTTCATCATGGTGGCCGAGTCGATCGTGATTTTGCGTCCCATCTTCCAATTGGGGTGCTTCAAGGCCTGCTCTATGGTAACCTTGTCCAATCGCTTCAGCGGCGTCCTCAAAAACGGCCCCCCCGACGCTGTCAAGATCAGCTTATCGACTTCCTCCTGTCGGTTGCCCTGCAAGCACTGGAAAATCGCGCTGTGCTCGCTATCGACCGGTAGCAATCGTACGCCCTTTTCTTTGGCGGCTTTGACGAAAATCTCTCCCGCCATGACTAGCGCCTCTTTATTGGCGAGGGCGATCTCCTTGCCCGCGCGAACGGCCTGAAGCGTCGG
>JBFJNS010000248.1:0-4996 GCA_041618055.1 Binatia bacterium | reverse complement strand
TCAGGTAGAGTTTGCCCGTTATGAAGAGGTGCCGCCCCATCTGGCGGAAAAGGTGATCAAGGAGGCTAAAGCCCGACAGGCCGGGGAACAGCATAACAGTCATTAGGCTCTCGGCGAGCAACCTTAAGGGATAGCCGCGATTCGAGCGCGGCATGCTCGGAAATGCCTGGCGCAACGCAGTCCCTAGGGTGATAGCAAGCTTTCCCGTGTTGTTCTCATGCGATTTTCGCAGGTTGGGCGGAAGAATGGCTAACCGCCTGCGGGAAGAATTCAACGGCTGAGGAGTGCTTATGCAGCAATCGTTTGATCAGTTCAATGCCGCCTTGCTGTACTGTAACAAGTGCGGCAGGGCGATGCCGGTGAGAGAGCGTTTGCTTTTGGTGCTTCCCGACGGCGACTTGTATGACTACACGTGCCAGGGATGCAACAGCTCGATCGGTTCGAAGACGGAGAAGGCAAGCCTAGGGGAACGATTTGCCAAAACAACCTTGAGAGGTTGATTCGCTATGGCCGTGATTGACGCGGATGCCCATGTGCTCGAGACCGAGCGGACGTGGGATTACTTGTTGGAGTCGGAGTCTGCCTTCAGGCCGAGGATTGTCGCGACGCCCGACGATCCCGATTCGGGTGGAGAGTGCTGGCTCATCGACGGTCGCTATCACGGCAAGGCGCGAAATGTCGGCAAGGACGCAGCGCGTGAGTCGCGAGAAATGGCGGATATCAAAAGCCGCATCAAGCACATGGACGAACTTGAAGTCGACGTTCAGGTTCTGTATCCGACGGTGTTCCTGCGGCCGTTTACCCGAAAACCGGAGGTGGAGCTGGCGCTGACCCGAAGTTACAATCGGTGGCTCGTGGACATCTGGCGGCAAGCCCCCGAGAGGCTTCGATGGGTGGCCGTCTTACCGTTTCTCTCGATGCAGGAGGCCCTTGAAGAGGCAAGGTTTGCGAAGGAGAACGGCGCTTGCGGGATTTTTGTGCGCGGATTGGAAGCGGAGAAAAGGCTGAGCGATCCCTATTTCTTCCCGATATACGAAGAGGCGGCGCGGTTGGATATGCCTATCTGCGTTCATTCCGCCGTTGCCAGCTTTGCCATCCATGATTTTTTTGCTAATGAGCCGGGTTTTAACAAGTTCAAATTGGCCGTGGTGGGAACCTTCCATTCCTTAGTCTACGATAGAATCCCCGACAAGTTCCCCGGCACGCGGTTCGCCTTTATCGAAGTCAGCGCGCAGTGGATCCCTTACGCGATTCACGACCTCGCGAAGCGTTTCCGGAGGCGCGGGGAAAAGTTGACCCAGGATGTTTTGGGGCAAAACCGCATCTACGTTGCCTGTCAAACCGACGACGATCTTCCTTACGTGCTCAAGTACGCCAACGAGAACAATATTGTCATCGGTACCGACTATGGCCATGCCGACACGTCCTCCGAAATAGAAGCCTTGCGTAAGCTGAAAGAGGGTGGGGAAGTGGGGCCCCAGATCGTCAACAAGATCCTGGGCGACAACCCGAAAACCCTCTACAGTCTGTAGGCGAAAAGCGGCAATCCCTGCCCGCAGAGGAGGGGCGGGTGACATGGTGATCGATTTTCAGGCCCACATTTTTCCTGAAGCGTACATTGAGGAAGTGCGCCGGTTGAATGGCGCGGTGATCTTGGAAGAGCCTGACGCGCAGAGCGGGATGACGTACTTCTACGACAAAGCGCTCAAGTGCCGAATCAACACCGCCACATTTCAGGGCCGCGATATCGACCGGCGCATCGAGCATATGGACCGGTTCGGCATTGTTATGCATGTCCTGACCATACCTCCGCCGGGAGCGGACCGGTTTGAGGGTGAGGGGGCGATTCGTTTGGCGCAGGCCGCCAACGATGCGGTGGCGGCGATTTGCCGCAGCCACCCCGATCGATTCGTCGGATTTTTCACTTTGCCGACATATTCCGTAAGGGCTGCATTGGACGAATTGAAGCGCTCGGTTCATGAACTCGGCCTGCGGGGCTTTGGCTGTTACTCGAACCTGAACGGTGAACCGGTGGACCGCGAGGAGCTTTTTCCCATCTATGAATTGCTAGCCAGGTATCGGTTGCCGGTTTATATCCATCCGACGGCGCCCTTGGCAACGGCGGCAACCGGCTTGGACATCATGCCGGTTCTCATATACGGGTGGGCTTTCGATAGCACCGTGGCCATGACGCGGTTAGTCTACGGGCGTGTGCTGGAGAGATTTCCTGAAATCGATTTTGTCGTGGCAGACGTCGGCGGGGTTCTCGCGTTCTTCGCGCAGCGGGCCATCAATATCTATTCGGGTCGCACGGAGGAGATTCGGCAAAAGTACGGTCTGAAAGAAAATCCGCTGGATACGTTCAAGCGCTTCTACGTGGATACCGCGGATCATCCCGCCTCGACGTTAAAATGCGTCAAAGAGTTCTTCGGCCCAGACCGGCTGGTGCTCGGCACCAATTATCCTTACGGTCCGGACGAGGGATGCAGGCTAGTCAGCAATAGCCTGCGGGCCATCGACGGACTCGAACTGAGCGCAGACGACAAAGAGAGAATTCTAGGCGGCAATGCCGCGAGGATTCTCCGCATAGGACAATCATGAAATTCACGAAAGCGGCAAGACCTTTGGTGATGGGGCGGAACGGAGTGGTTTCGTCCGGCCATTACCTGGCATCGCTGGCCGGCATTAGGGTGCTCCAGGAGGGCGGCAACGCTGTCGATGCGGCGCTGGCCGCCGCATTCGTCATGACCGTGGTGCGTCCCGAGACGTGCGGCCCCGGGGGAGACCTGTTCGCGCTGGTGGCGATGAAACAAACCGGAAAGATCGAGGCGCTGAATGCCAGCGGTCCGGCGCCCGTTAAGGCGAGCATGGATTTCTTCCGGGAAGAACACCTTGACGCGATTCCTGTGTCAGGTCCTCTCAGCATTGCAGTTCCCGGCGCGGTGGACGGATGGCTTGAGCTGCATCGGAAGTACGGCACCAAGGATTTGGCAAGGTTGACCGCCGATGCGGTTCAATTGGCGCGGGATGGGTTTCCCGTGCACCAGGAACTGCTCGACCGCATCGAGGAATTCGGCGGAGAATCTCCCTGGATCGACCGGGTCTATCGCCAGCCGCTAAAGGGTTTGCGCGCCGGAAGAATTCTCCGCCAAGAGGGCCTGGGAGCCGTTCTCGAGCGTATTGCCGCAAAGGGGAGGAGCGGCTTTTACGACGGCGAGACCGCGCGCAAGATCTGTCAGACGGTTCAGGTGGAAGGAGGAGTCCTTGCACTGGAGGATTTGCAGCAACCCGTCGCGCAGTGGCTGGAACCGCTGAGCACGACTTACAGACAGTATCGCGTTTACGAACAACCGCCGGTGTCGCAGGGATTCATGGTGCTCGAAATGCTCAATATCATCGAGTTCTGGCCCATGCACGGCGGCGAAATGGCGCAGGCGGACATCATTCATTACCAGGTGGGCGCCAAGAAGCTGGCCTTTGAAGATCGGATTCGTCACCTGGAAGATCCGGCATTTGGAGATCCAAAAATTGCTTTACTCATTTCCAAGGAATATGCCGCCGAGCGCCGCCGGATGCTGGAAGAGTGCGCTTCGCCGCAGGCAATTCCAACTGCGGCGGCCAGCGATACGACCTTTCTTTGCGCGGCTGACCGCGACGGCAATGCGATCTCGTTGATTCAAAGTATTTTTGCGCCCTTTGGCTCGCGCTTGATTGCAGGCGATACCGGGGTGATCATGAACAACCGGCTGTGCAGCTTCGGCCTGGATCCGAAGAAGGCTAATTCGCTCAAGCCCGGAAAGAGGCCCGCTCACACACTGAACACCTATATGGTCTTTAGAGACGGTGAGTTTTTCCTTGCCGGGGGCAGCCCGGGCGCCGACGATCAGCCGCAGACGAATCTCCAGGTGTTGCATCACATTCTCGATTTGGGCATGGATCCACAAACAGCGGTCGAAGCCCCGCGCTGGAGTCACCAGCCGGGCACGCCGCCGCGCGACAAGCTGCCCGAAGAATTGCGTTTGGAAGAGGGGTTCGACGGTGAAGTCATCGACTCCCTGGGCCGCAAGGGCCACAAGGTCTCCCTGGTCGATCGCTGGTCCTTCGGCAGCGCCAAGGTGATCCTGCGGGATCGGGAAAGCGGGAGCTTGATGGCAGGCGCGGATCCAAGAAGAGAGGCATACGCACTGGGGTACTGAATGTTTGACAAAACTACTTCAAGAAATCTTATCGCACCAAGACGCACAGCCCGAAAAGAAATCCACAAATCCCCCTTTCATCCCCCTTTGACAAAGGGGGAAAGAGGGGGATTCTCGAAACCTCGGGCCCTTTGCCTGCTCTTCCAGCCAGGTGCTTTTGAGCGTCACAGTGCTCTGTGCAATCTCGCATCCGTCTCGAAGTGGTCACAAGGGGTCGGGAGTCCTGGGTATAAGACTCCCGACCCCCTTGGTCACGAGTTTTACGAAGAATAACCGGGGCAAAGGTAAAGTATGTCATGGAAGAATTAACCGAACAGAAATGCGAAGCCTGCCGTGTCGGGGCGCCGCCCGTCACGCCCGAAGAAATCGCTCAATTCCGCCCCAAGGTGCCTGATTGGGAGATTATTACGGAAGACAACATACGTAAATTAAACCGCATCTTCCTTCTCAAGGACTTCAAGGATGCCATGGCGTTTACCGACGCCGTCGGCGAGGCCGCCGAGGCGGAAGGTCATCATCCGCGACTCACAGTCGAGTGGGGACGTGTGGCCGTGACATGGTGGACGCATAAGATTCGAGATATTCATAAGAACGATTTCATCATGGCGGCCAAAACGGATGCGATTTTTCGTAGATTTGGATCCTCGTAGGAAAATAGCTTTCAAGGGTTTCCAACCCGGATGGTCTAATCCGGGCGGAGGACGGGTCGGATAAGCTGGACAAAACACGAAGCAAGCTGCAAGAGATGGATCGATGGCATGCGTCTGGCTCCACGTGCTATGTGCCACGAGCTAGGAACG
>JBFJNS010000247.1:0-5013 GCA_041618055.1 Binatia bacterium | reverse complement strand
GCCGCCATCGGCAACGGCGATGCGCAGGCCAGGAGCGTCAGGTTTATCGCGAGCCAAAAGCTTTTTTGCCTGCTCGATGGCTTTGTCGGTAAAATGAACCTCTAGCGCGCCTTGCTTTTCTTCACGGTTCTCAGACACGACTGTGCTCCAAACGACGGCCCGAAATTGTCTCACTAATCATCCCTAAGGTAAAGTCCGGACGAAGCCAAGTCAAGTCGAGACACTTGGCCGATCGACGCCGGAAACATGCTACTTCTCAAAAAGCGCTTGGACGAATCGGGCGGGTTCGAACGGCTGCAAGTCCTCGATTTCTTCTCCGACCCCGATGTAACGTACGGGCACACCGAGCTCCTCGTGGATGCTGATGATGACCCCACCCTTTGCGGTTCCGTCCAGCTTGGTTAGGACGATTCCGGTTATGTCCGTTGCTTCCTTAAAGACGCGGGCTTGCTGCAGACCATTTTGCCCCGTCGTCGCATCCAGGACTAAATATGTCTCGTGGGGGCCATCGGCTTGCTCACGGGTGATGACACGGCGAATTTTTTTGAGCTCTTCAATGAGATGGACCTTGGTATGAAGCCGGCCTGCGGTATCGATCAATAGAATGTCGGCACCGCGGCTCTTCGCTGCTTGCACGCCGTCGTAGACAACGGCGGAAGGATCTGCTCCCGGGCGGTGCTTGACGACGTCGATCCCGACGCGCTGCCCCCATGCCTCCAGCTGTTCGATGGCTGCCGCGCGGAACGTATCGGCAGCCACCAGCAGGACTTTCCGTCCGGCCGCTTTGTATTGGGCTGCGAGCTTGCCTATGGTCGTGGTCTTGCCAACGCCATTCACGCCCAGGAAGAGTATAATCCAGGGGCGCGCCGAGGGCGTTGCCATCTTCGCGGCGGCCGGCGCCCCTTGCAACATCGTGATGATGGACTGCTGCAAAGACGATGACATATCCTCTGCCATCGTCCCAGTGCCGGTCGGTGTCGCTTTGCGCAGCAGAGCCATCAATTGCTGTGTGGCTTTGACTCCAACATCCGCTGCGAGCAGGGTTTCTTCCATGGCTTCCAGGGACTCCTCGTCCCAGCGGCGGTTTTGCAACATGGCGCCAAGCTTTTGCGACCATCCATCACGGCTCTTGGTGAGACCTCGCTTTAACCTTTGAAAAAACGAACTGCCTTCCATGGTCACCTTTGATGGTAAGAAATGAAATTTGGTTGTGACTTGAAGAGATGTGTGAGCGGCCCTGAACAGCCTAACTCATCTTCACGGAAACCACCTTCGAAATTCCCGGTTCCGCCATCGTAATCCCGTAGAGCACTTCTGCTGCCTGCATGGTTTTCTTGTTGTGTGTGACGAGGATGAATTGCGAGGATTCGCTCATCTCCTTGATGAGATCATTGAAGCGATCGATGTTGGCATCGTCCAAGGGCGCGTCCACTTCATCAAGGATACAGAAGGGGCTTGGCTTAGTCAGGAAGATGGCAAAAAGTAAACTCACGGCCGTGAGCGCTTTCTCTCCACCGGAAAGCAAAGTGATGGATTGCAACTTCTTCCCGGGCGGTTGAACGACGATATCGACTCCGGTTTCGAGATAATCGTTGTCGTCGGTCAATACCAACCTGGCCTTTCCGCCTCTGAAAAGCCGGGGGAAGACCGACTGAAATTTCTCGTTGATCTCCTCAAACGTTTCCTTGAAACGTAACCGGCATATGCGGTTGAGCTTAACAATGGTGCGTTGCAGATCCCCAATGGACTTTTCCAGATCTTCCTTTTGCCGATTCATGAACTCAAAGCGCGTCGTTAATTCCGCATATTCTCCGATGGCTGCTAAATTCACTTCGCCGATGCGCTCCAGTCGGCCGCGCAGGTCGTCGATTCTCCCGAGCAGATCTTCTTTGGAGAGATCCGTCGGCGAAGCAGGGGCGGCCAACGCTGACAGATCCATGTCGTATTTCTCGCGGATGTTGTCGGCAAGATGTTGAAGGTGAAGCCTTTTCTCAGCCAGTGCAAGCTGGAATTCGTTCCTTTTCCCTTGGCAGGCTTCTCCCAGGGGTCTTAACTCCTTGATCGATTCTTCGATCTCGGCCAGGTGCCGGGAAATATCTTTATATCGTTGCCGTTGTGCTTGCAGACGCTCTTCGAGCTGCTGCAGATTCGTGCGACCCGCATCCACCCTTTTTTCGGCTTGAGCCAGCGAGTGGGCGATCCCCTCTCGCGTGCGCCCGATATCGTCGATCTGCTCCCGCCGCACGTTGATCTGCTGGTTTGTTTCTTGCTCAAGCCTGCGCTGGTTCTCGAGGTGGACCTGCGTGTTTTCGCGCCGTTCCCCCAATGCCGCTTTTCGGATGCGGGATTGAGTGACCTCCGATTCTGATGCTTCCAATGATTTTCTGTAATCGACAAAGACCGCTTGCTTCTGGCTGAGCGCGGCTGCCCTAATATTCTTTTCTTCCTTGCGAGCCTCGCCGTTCGCGTGACACTGTGAGATCTCTTCCGCAAGAAGTTGCAGCGCCATCGTTAACTCGTTTTGCTCCTGCCGGAGAGCTTCAATCGTGCGCCGGAGACGTTCTAGCTCCTGGTTGGCGGATTGGCGTTCGTGCTCAATGCGAACTCGTTCCAATTCTAAGCGATGTATTTCGTTGCCGAGAAGTGATTTTTTCGCTTCCGCCTCTTCCAGTTGCTCCGCAAGCTTTCTCAACTCTTGCGTTTCCAGATCTAATCGTGTTTCAAGTTCGCCCAGGAGGCCGCGGAGCTCCTTCATACGTCGGCGCTGGGAAAGTAAGCTTCCATCGAGCGAAGCCCCGCTGCCGCCGGTAACGACGCCCATGGGGTCAATCACCTCGCCCTCAGGAGTCACGAACGTGCTGGAATAACCGTTGCGGTTCCACAAGCCCAAGCCGGCCTTTAAATCTTGGACGAGGACAACATCGGAAAGGAGATACTCCGCCACATCCCGGTAGCCCTCTTTGACGGAGATCATATTGAGAAGGGGCGCAATCGCTTCGGCCTCGCCTACTGGAAGAGGTCGAGAAGTCTTGTGGGACAGTTGCACGGGAATGAAACTTCCTCGACCCGAAGATGCGTGCTTCAGATACTCAATGGCCTCCAAACCCTCTTCGTGGCCTTTCACGATAACGTACTGAAGACGGTCGCCCAATACGGCCGTCAGCGCCTTCTCATAGGGTTCGGGGGCTTCAATCACTTCGGCCACCAAGCCATAGATGCCGTTGGGTGCCGCTTCCTCCTTGCGCTTGAGCATGATGGCCCGAACGCCCTCATGGTAGCCCTCATAGTTTTTCTGTAGATCCTCAAGCGACAGGACGCGGGATCGGGTTTCCTGGATTTGTTCCTTGAGTGCATCAACCCGTTGCCCCTGCTTGTCTTTGATCTCGCTTAGCGTTTGAATCAGGGCGGCGACTTGTGAGGATTCAATGGCCCTATCCCTGAGCTGCCCCAGGGAAGCCTCGAGACACTGCTGGGCCTCCAGGAGTTTTTGCTCGCAACCTTCCCGCGCCTGGCACGCAACGGCAAGCTCATCCCGACTCCTGGTGAGGTCGCGCTCGAGTTCGTCTCGTCTCTTTTCTTGGGCGGATACTTCATTTTTCAGGTAGGCGAGTTGGTTGGCTATGTCAATCAGCGCGTCCTTTTCCCTCTCGATTTCGGATTCCGCTGACTGGATCTGACGTTGCAGCTTTTGCAGTTCGGTCTCTTTTTCTTGCAGGAAACTCTCCTCGAATAGCGAGAGCTGAATGAAGCTTTCATTTGCATGGGTGAGCTCGGCGATTTGCCGGCCGAAACTCTTAAGTTTGTCCTCGTCTTGATGCAGCGCGGCCGTGGCTTCATATTCAGCTTGGCTCAATCGACTCAAGTCCCGGTTATAAAATTCGATATTTTGCTCTTGAGTTTGGATGTCGATCTTTGCCTGGTAAACGTTTTCCTGCTGAACGCTGATTTCTTTCTCCAGCTCCATGAGCGAAAACCGGACGGATTCACTTTCCGCCTCTTTGGAGCGCAGCGCGGCCAGATGCTCCGCCAAGCGTTTGTCCGCCTCCGCGACCTCTGTTTCGTATCCAAGGATGTCGTCAGTGAAAGCCTGACGCTGTAGTGCTGCCCAGAGGAGATCGTTTTCCCTCAGTTCCGCTTTCAGGGCGCGGTAGCGCTCAGCCCTCTTGGCCTGTAATTCCATCGAGCGGATTTGTCTTTCGATCTCACGCACGATGTCAGTGACGCGAAGGAGATTCTGTTGCGTGCGCTCAAGCTTTCTCTCGGCGACCAACTTACGGCTCTTGTATTTGCTCGTGCCGGCGGCCTCCTCAACGAGCGCCCGTCGTTCTTCGGGTTTGGAATTGACAAGCTCATCTACCCGACCCTGCTCCACAATCGAGTATGCTTTGCTGCCGACACCGGTGCCCAAAAACAACTCGATGATATCCTTGAGGCGGCAGGTAATCTTGTTGATGGTGTATTCGGACTCGCCGGAGCGGAATAGTCGGCGGGTTACCGTGATCTCGCTGAAGCTGCTGTAATCCGTTGGTCCGCGCCCGTCTTCGTTGTCAAAAGTCAGTGAAACCTCGGCCATCCCCGTTGCCGCCACGATATCGCTGCCACTGAAGATGACGTCGTCCATTTGGTGCCCGCGCAGGTGCTTGGCGCTCTGTTCGCCCATCGCCCAACGAATGGCATCGACGATGTTGGACTTGCCGCAGCCGTTGGGACCCACGATCGCGGTAATGCCAGGGGTCAGCTCGATGGTGGTCCCGTCCGTAAAGGACTTAAATCCAATCATTTCAAGGCGTTTGATGCGCATAGCTCAAAACTTTTTGTCAATGTTGGTAACGGCGACGATAAACCCGGAATTTGGCTTGCACTATCCCACAAGCCCGTGGTCCGTGTCAAGCAAAATTACAATATGAAGGGGTAGTGATTAAACGCACCACTATATATGGGACAAGTGTACGGGGAGTTATTTTTCTAGCAACTCGGTATTCCAGTAGCTTGCGTCGACCGTGTTCAAAAAGG
>JBFJNS010000246.1:0-5013 GCA_041618055.1 Binatia bacterium | reverse complement strand
TTCGACATTTCCAAGCCCATCGAAGAACGGATCGATCCCGAGCTGGTCACGGCTTATTTAGTGCAGCGCTTCACCATCGCCGGCACACCTCAAGAGTGCATATCCAAGGTCAAGGAACTAGAACAGGCCGGCGTGCGACGGCTGCTGCTGACACCACCCAACGCCATCTACGATGATGTCATGGAGGCATGGGGCCGCCGCGTGTTACCCTTTTGCGGGGATCGACGGTAGCCGCGGCGAACCAGGGATGCGACAACGAACATGATCCCTGAAGCGACCGCTAGTGTGGTGGAACCTAAGCTCGCTGAACAATGGTGCAACTGAGCGAAGGGTTAAGCCTCGAGAGACAAAAGCATCCGCACGTAAAGGCTCACTGATATCTTGGGTGCTTGGCCAGTTTTTTGAAGTCCTGCCGCGCTTTTTGTTCCCCCACCGGCTACGGCCGGCCGCATCAAACCACCGAATCATTGCTTTTGGCTCGGAAGGCTTGACCCTGAGCGATGATTTCTTGAATAGACTTCAGTTCCGGGACACTAGCTTCGGCCCACAAAGAAGAATCGTTAAAATTTTCCGTGCTATTCAGCGGCGCGGACCGAATGAAGACGGAACTCTCGGACCCTAAGTTGTGTTCCCCTAAACGAATGTATATTCTGATAACATTGAAGGCTCGCATTGATCTTTTCGTAAGGAGACTATGATGAAATTGAGACCATGGGCGTTCATCCTGTTGGTCGCGGTCCTTAGCGTTTATTTCGTTTCCGCCGCGACCGCAGCCCAGAGCACCAAAAAGAATAACGATAACAAAGTTGTAAAGGACGGTTCCGAGGTAAGCCTGCAATACTCCCTCTCGGGAGAGGACGGCAAGCTCATCGAATCCAATAAAGGCAAGGAGCCGCTGAAATATACTCACGGCCAACAGCAGATCATTCCGGGCCTGGAAAAAGGGCTCGCGGGAATGAAAGTGGGCGATGAAAAACGGGTTAAAGTGAAACCGGAAGACGCGTACGGGCCCGTCAACAAGGAAGCTTTCCAAGAGTTTCCCAAAGAGAAAATTCCCCCCGATGGTTTAAAGGTTGGCGCCGTGCTGACGGCAAGGGGGCCCCAGGGGCAGGTTGTGCCGGTTCGGGTACACGAGATCAAGGAAAAAACCGTGGTGCTCGACATGAACCATCCGATGGCCGGGAAGACGCTGGTCTTCGACGTAAAAGTGCTCGACATTCAGCCTGGTCAGCCCATGAAGCCGCCGCAGCCCGCTTCGCCGGCCAAACCAGCGGAACCCACGAAGCCAAAGTAACCTCTCCCAACAATACCCCGTGTGGCTGAAATGCACCTTGGAGACTTCGTCGCGAAACTGAAGACCTTCAGCAAGGTCGTCTTCTTCACCGGTGCGGGTATCAGCACCGAGTCCGGCATCCCTGACTTTCGCAGCCCGGGCGGTATCTGGACCCGGCACCAGCCGGTCTATTTCGACGAATTTCTTTCCAGCGAAGAGGCGCGGATCCGCCATTGGCGGATGAAGAAAGAAACCCATGAACTGTACAAAACCGCGAAACCGAATGCCGGCCATTATGCCATCGCCGAGTTCAGCAAAAGAGGCCAGCTCCTTGGATTGATTACCCAGAACATCGATGGGCTTCACAGCTTGGCGGGAGTCCCAGATGAAAAAATCGTCGAGCTGCACGGCACCGATCGATTCCTGAAGTGTCTCGATTGTGAAAAGATCTTCGAGCCCGAGCCCATTTATCAAACCATAATGGGCGACTTTAAGGCGCCGACCTGCGACCGCTGCGGCGGATTGATCAAGAGCGCGACTATTTCGTTTGGCCAGCTAATGCCAATGGATGCAATGCGGCGGGCGCAACGTTTAAGCGAGGAATGCGATATTTTCATTGTAGTCGGCACCTCTCTCCAGGTCCAACCCGCGGCCTCCTTTCCCGTCGTGGCCAGGGGTAGCGGCGCGTTTATCGCGATCATCAACCGCGACCCAACACCCCTCGATGATCTCGCCGATTTTAACCACAGGGGCGCGATTGGCGAATTTTTTACGAAACTTCTTCCGTCACTAATGGACGCGTAACAATTCGTTTGCGCCCCAATCAAAAGCAACAACAGCCGGAGCGCGGAGGAAAGCGCTTCCCGGCATGGTGAGTCTCTCCGCCCGTTCCCGGTTTCCGAGCTCATCGAGGCACGCTAAAGACAATCAGGCCGGGCGTTGCTTGTATGCGCAGTCAATAAAAGCGAAACTCAGAATAGAGAAAAGGGGTTAAGTGGGGGCTAAGAAACCATGGCGCAATCAGCTTTTCACGGTGTTTTTCCCTACCTTGTATCCCCCATCGACGCGTCGGGAAAAGTCAAAGACGAAGTGCTGCAATCATTGTGCGAATATCTCATTGCGGCCGGGGTCCATGGCTTGACGCCTCTGGGGTCCACAGGCGAATTCCCGTACCTGTCGTGGCCTCAACGGCGGCGCATCGTTGAAGTCGTCGTCGAGGCCGCCCGGGGTCGCGTCCCGGTCGTGGCCGGAGTGGCCGCGACAACGACCGCCGAGGCGGTCGCGCAAGCGCAACAGTTCGAACGCTTTGGCTGCGACGGGATTCTGGCGATTCTCGAATCTTACTTCCCGATTTCCGACGACGGCGTGTTTGCCTACTTCAAGGCCGTCGCTGACGCGGTCTCCGTTCCTATCGTCCTGTATACCAACCCCAACTTCCAGCGATCGGACCTGAGTCTCCCGATCATTGAAAGGCTGAGCCGCATCGCCAACATCAGCTACATCAAGGACGCCTCATCCAACACGGGACGCTTACTGACAATCATCAGTCGCGTGGAAGGCCGCATGAAGGTCTTCGCCGCTTCGGCGCATATTCCGGCATGCGTAATGCTGATCGGCGGTGTCGGGTGGATGTCGGGCCCGGCCTGTCTTGCTCCGCGACAAAGCATCGAACTCTACGAATGTTGCCGCCGCGGGGAATGGGACGCCGCCATGGACCTGCAACGCCGGCTCTGGAATCTCAACCAGGCTTTTGCCAAGTATAACCTTGCCGCCTGTATCAAAGGGGGTCTGGAGCTTCAAGGGTACGCGGTCGGCCCGCCGTTGCCGCCTCAATCCCCTTTGTCGCCCGAAGGTATCGAAGAAGTGAAGCGAGCGCTCGCCGCCATCGGCGTGTTGTCAGCAGGCTAATTTTTCGCAGGGAGGCCCTATGGAAAGCACAGTGACGGAAATCGCTCCGGAGATCTATCGGATTTCAACGTTTCATCCGGAATTCGGCATACAGTTCAACCAATTCCTCGTCAGGGACGAAGAATCTTTCTTAATGCACACGGGACTGAGAAAGATGTTTCCGCTTACCCTTGACGCAGTCTCCGGGCTGATCGATCCGGCCACCTTGCGCTGGATCGGTTTCAGCCACTTCGAGTCCGACGAGTGCGGCGCTCTCAATGACTGGCTCAAGATCGCGCCCCGGGCGCAGGCCGTTTGCAGCCTCGTCGGCGCCATCGTCATGGTCAATGACTTCGCCGACCGCCCGGCACGCCCGCTCAATGACGAGGAAGCCCTGGAGACAGGCGTGCGCCGCCTGCGTTTTCTATCGACCCCCCATGTGCCGCACTGCTGGGATGCCGGCTTGTTCTTTGAAGAAACCAGTCAGACTCTTCTCTGTTCGGACCTCTTCTTTCACCCCGGCAACCCGGAGGCCGTCACCGAGTCGGACGTGTTGGGAAGGGCTAAAGAAGCGATGCTTGCGAATCTCACCGGTCCGATGGCGAAAGATATGCCGTACACGCCGTACACCGATGCGACTCTTCGCCGACTGGCCTCTTTGGAACCGCGCGCCCTGGCCATCATGCATGGTTCGAGCTTCAGGGGCGACGGCAAGAAGGCGCTTGCGGAGCTTGGCAACGTTATCAGGGAAATTCTCGGCAAGGAGCAGGGCGAGTACTGATCATGGGAGAGTTTGCTGCCAGGGAGGCAATAAGGGTAGCGATTTGGCCTCCCGGTTTAATAAGCTCGGCAAGGATTTCAACTCAAGGGGGCTTTGCCCACGTCTCCGATCGCTCTCTCCAATGCGGATAAGACCGCGTTGTAAAAACGCTCGCCATCTTCCTTGCTGGCGGCTTCCGGAAAGCCGTCCACGCCGATTTCGGAGTATTGCCTGATATTCACGTAGCGCTTCACCCCTTCGCCAGGCGCCGGCTGTTCTCTTGCCTGGCGATCAGACCTGAACCCGGCCGGCAGTTCGCTGAGCCGGACCAGATGAGGCGCGAGGTAAAGCATCAGGGACGTCTCCAGCTCCCCGGAGTGGCCCATTCCTTTCGACTGCGACTTTTTCAGGGATTTTACAAGGTCGGGAACTAGGTCCCAGTACACGACGACATTCACCGAGAAGCCATAATCCGCGTAAAGTTCGTGTCCCAAGACTTCCAAGCTCGAACGATTGCCGCCGTGACCGTTCAGGAGCACGATGCGCCGGAAACCGTGATGATGAAGGGAAGCGCAGATCTCCCGCAGAAAGTCGATGAACACCCGCGGGCGCAGCGTAATTGTCCCCGGAAAATCCATGTGATGCGCCGAGGCGCCAGCCCACACCGGCGGCAGAATCAGCACCTCGGGCATTCTCTTCTCCAAGTCTTCTGCAAGCCGATTGGCGATAAAGTGATCGACCTGCAAAGGCAGATGCGGCCCGTGCTGCTCCATGGAGCCCACAGGCAAAATGACAACCGCGTTTTCTCGATCGAGTTGCTTCATATCAGGCCAGCGCAATTCGGCCCATTTCATGGTTCGCCTCCGCCTTCACTGTCTTGCTCGAACACAGCCAGTTCCTAACGACGTTTCCGCTGAAAATCCCCGGAAGCGTTTCAACGGGGCTCAGCATGAACGGAAACCTCCTCAATCGTTTCAAGCGCTCCTCCGTTAGCCCCTCACGCAGGACGGGCGCTGAGGTTCTCGAAGGGTGAACGGATCGTTTGCCCGCAGAATCAACACTGGAGCAAAATCTTCCGCGCTCCAGACTTGCC
>JBFJNS010000245.1:0-5021 GCA_041618055.1 Binatia bacterium | reverse complement strand
TGCCGACCACGGTCGGCGGCAACACCAACGCGCCAAGCATGATGATCGCGGAAAGGGCTGCGGACTTGATTCTTGGTCACAGCTTGTCGGGCAAACCAGTTTATCGTCGGACCTAGATCGACTTCGCGTTTGAAACACTCTCGTCCATCCGTGTCCTATACCTCGGTGATGAACAAGATGAATGAACCGCCTAGGACGCTGAGTAACACGGGAAAATGCGTATATTCTTGCGATGACCACAGCGGCCGCTAGGGGTCACCTCCGGACTCCCGAGGCACTTCGCCGATAGGTCTCCTCTCTGAGGTGAAGCTGAAGGAACGAGGCGAAAAGCCGAAGCGGCGCCTCGAAGGTCAGCTTTCTGACCGTGAACGGACGAAGTTCGAGACGGCTCAGGACGGGAAAAATTAGCCAGCAGCAGCCGTGGTACTTTCATGCGTGTTTTATCCGGAAGGGGACAACGCAGCTTTGGACTGCTAGCAAAGCAGTGCGCTAGTCTTCCAGGTGTTGCTCCTGGCTGGTGGGACCAACTGGGTGAGTAAGCCAATGAACAAAGTAAGGTATGAGGTAACCGGGCAGTTGTTAGATGTGCGGACCCAACGGCCAATGGCCAACTACTCTGTGATCACGGAGACAGGAATTCGAGACGAAGGATCGCCCCTGTGCCTCATTGGCATTGGGGTGAAAGACAGGCTCACTGACCCTGACGGACGGTTCCAATCAACGTTCTTCGCGAAAGGATCGTCAGTTCCGACGGAGATTGAAGTGCACATTCAATTCAGTCCGGGCTCTTATCGATGCCGTGAAGTTCCCGTAGAGCCCAATGCTGTGGAAACTAAAGGAGATGGCACTGTTTGTGTCGACCTTGGGGTAATCGAAGTCGACTATGACCTATGTCGCGTACCCACCGGCGACGAATGAAGTCCTCGAAGATCTCGCGGTCTTTCTCGGCCCCGACGATGCGTCGAGTCAAAGTCCGCTAATGGGATGGACCGGCTGTCGGCACACGACCCGCAGGAAGTCCGCTGTCAGGGGTGAAGCTGAAGCAATGGGCAAGAGAGCTGACATTGCGGCTGACAGGTCCGCTTTCGGCCTCTAACTCACCGTCACAGAGGGTGCGCCGGAACTTCGTATTTTAGCCAGAACCAGTCATACCGGTGCCAATCCATCGGCATGGATTCTCCCGTCCCCGGTCGTTAGTCTCCTGGGCGAGGGAGATCGGGCATGGAACGCAGGCTTGCTGCCATTCTTGCTGCCGACGTTGTCGGCTACTCGCGCCTCATGAGCAAGGATGAGGCGGGGACGCTCGAGCGCCTGAAGTCCCTCCGTAAAGAGTTGGTGCAACCGAGTATCACGGAGCGCAAGGGACGCATCGTGAAACTCATGGGCGACGGGCTCTTGGCTGAATTTCCCAGCGTCGTTGAGGCCGTCCAGTGTGCTGTCGAAATTCAACAATCCATGGTTGGACGCGAGGCCGACTTGGCCGACGACCGGCGTATCAGGCTCCGTATTGGGGTCAACCTGGGGGATATCATCGTCGAGGGCTCGGACATCTACGGCGACGGCGTCAACGTGGCCGCGCGATTGGAAGCCCTCGCCGATCCGTGCGGAGTCTGCGTTTCCGGCACCGTTTTCGATCACGTCAAAGGCAAAGTCGGCCTGGAATTTGCGGACCTGGGAGAGCAGCAGATCAAGAACTTCGACCAACCCGTCCGGGTCTATCGGATCGCGCTGGAAGGTGAGACGGGCAGAAACGAACCCCACAGTGCTTGCACTGTCAGCGCTGCCGAGCCGGAACTGTCCGACAAGCCTTCCATCGCCGTCCTTCCCTTTGAAAACATGAGCGGAGATCCCGAGCAGGAGTATTTTTCCAACGGCTTAGCCGAGGACATCATCACCGCCCTCTCCCACTGGCGCTCCTTTCCAGTCATTGCCCGTAACTCCAGCTTCTCGTTTAAGGGCCAACAGGTGCAAGTCCAAAAGATCGCTGAAGAGCTCGGAGCCCGATACATCCTGGAAGGCAGCGTGCGCAAAGCTGGTAAGCGCCTGCGGATTTCAGCCCAGTTGATCGATGCGCAAACCGGGCACCATGTCTGGGCCGAACGCTTCGACCGTCAACTGGAGGACATCTTCGACATCCAGGACGAAATCACAAACAGCATAGCAGCCACGATGGTGCCGGAACTCGAGCACTTTGAACATAGGCGCTCTGTGGTTAAGAGGACCGAAGACCTGAACGCCTGGGACTATTATCTAAGAGGCATGGAAACCTTCCATAATGAGACTTGCGAAGGCATTGCTGCTACGATGCACATGTTTCAGTCGGCAGTCGATCTGGACCCTAATTATTGCGACGCATGGGCGCGGCTTGGTTGGTGCTATTCAAAGCATGTCATGCTCGACTGTGTTGAAGACCGGGGGGCCTATTTAAAGCGTGGGTTCGAAGCGGCGCGCAGAGCCGTAGCACTTGATGACAGTTCGGCCCTGGCACATATGAGCGTAGGTACTGTGCACATCTGGGCTGAAGAAACTGCCCTTGGGCTGGCCGAAGCGCAGACCGCCCTGCAGCTGAACCCCAACTTTGCTCATGCCGCTATGGCCGTGGGCAATCGTCTCGACCTAGTGGGCAAAACGGAAGAGGGGATTGCCCAGATGGAGCGAGCCCTGATGCTCAACCCGCGAGATCCTAATCGCTGGCGCTATATGGCCTATCTCTCACGGGCTTATATCAGCATAGGCGAGTATCAGCGCGCCGCCGATTGGGCACGGAAAGCTGTCTTGTTGCGCCCCGATCTTCCTGAAGCCTTGTTTCGCTGTGCGGTCTGCCTTGCGCATCTTGACGAGGTGGACGAGGCACGAGCCTTGCTCGACCGGTGCAAGGTTATTGACCCGACTTATTTGACGAGGAAGGCCAACTGGCGCCCCTACGCGAACCAAGCAAGAAACAACGAATTCCTCAGCGGCCTGCGTCGCCACAAGCTGCTCCCATGACTTAATAGTTGTTCCAAGAAACGGCACAGCTGACAATAGTTGAACATTGGCAAGCGAAGTGGCCCAAAAAAGGGAAGGTTTGATCTTCGGGAAAGAAGGACAAAAACTCAGAGACTCGCGCGCGAGTGTCGAAGATCAAATGTCCGAGACGGGTCGCCCTGCCATTGGTCCGCTCATCACCGAGAAGCAGACGAAAACGATGAGAGGGCGGACGTGCCGGTTTGATTGTCGGCTGTTGGGGGTGAAGCGGTCGCAGCGGCAGCTTGGTCGGAACAGCCGCTCATAGCCGAGGCTGTTGAAAAAGTCCCCAGAACCAGAGTTCTTGAAACAATGATTTAATGCTCGGGGCGATGTTGAATCAAAATGATTTCCCACCCGGCCAAGAGGAACGATTGTTGCACGAAATCTAGCGGCTCTGACTCTTTCAACAGCCTCAGCCATTTCCGGACATTGCAAGCATCCCCAATTCTCGTAACCGACGATGCCTTCTGACGGAGGCTCATCTGAGATCCAATCCATCTTGAACGTGCTTTCCCCTGCCGCGATTTTGCAAAGGGGCCTGGAAGCGGGATCACGCAGGCGCCCGCCGCCGGTGGGGGCCGGCGCCTTGCTCTCTATCAGTGATCCTTGTGACCGACGGGTATGTTGAACAACTCCGCGCCGTCGCTCTCCGGGAATTGCACAAACAGCTCGAGCTTGTAGGGCCCCTTGATGTCGTGGTTGCCCTTGGCTTGAAGAAAACCCCCTTCGGCTGTTGGCGACAAGAAGCGTATCACCTCCTTGTCCCATTCATCGTCGTTTTCGGGAACGATCTTGAAAAACGCCTGAAAGCGCCCGGCGTCAATGGATTCCGTAAAGGCGTTATACGCAAATACCTTGAATCCGCACTCCTCCGAATACAACGCCTCGATATGGTGAATCTTGTTGGGCGCCATAAAGAATACGCCGCCGTGCCGCCCCTCATGGACCTCGTGCGCGCCTTCCGTTCCGGCCATCGGACCCTTCATCTCCGACACCGTATCCGTCATCCCGGGCATCGCATCTTTCACTCCGGCCATTGACTCGGCGCCTTTCATCGAGCCCTTGTATAAGGCTCCGCCCAACTTCTTTTCGGCTCCTTCCATCAATTCCACGGTTATTTCGCACGCCGGCTGTCCGGCCGCCCATGCGACGTCGGCCCGCGCGCGCGGCACCCCCGCGGCCAACAGCACCAGCACGGCCAAAGAGGCCAGAGCCGTCGTCTTCATTTTGTGCCGTTCGGCGAGATATATCCTGATCAACCTCGCTCGCCTCCTAGATCGTTGTTAAGTTGACCCGGCAATTCGCACTTGCCTTGAAATTTCAGGTTCGAGCCTGCCAAATCGACGGGTGAAAAGCAACGACTGGAGGCATTGGCGACCATAGCGGCCATGACGGCCGCCCATTTCCTCCCGAGACGGCGGAGATCCATCGGTTTCCTGTCATCCAGACATGCACCTGCCTTCAACATACTCAGACTTCGCACCACACCTCGGTTCACGCTGGCGCAGGCTTGGCTCGCAGGCCGATTTCCGAGGGAAGCTGACGCCCACTAACTCCAAGGACCGCTTCGGGCCACCCCTTGCCGTCAGAGGCGCTTTCAATGCACGTCGGGAGTTAGGTGTAGAGCCGACGAAACAGGACAAAACGTCAACTTACCGACGCAAACTCACCGTCGCCGCAGGCGCCTCGCGACAGCCGGGTGTAGCCGAGGCTGTTGAAAAAGTCAGAGCCGCTAGATTTCGCCCAACAATCGTTCCTCTTGGCCGGGTGGGAAATCATTTTGATTCAACATCGCCCCGGGCATCAAATCATTGTTTCAAGAACTCTGGTTCTGGGGACTTTTTCAACAGCCTCAGCCAGAAGGAGACTTCGGTCATTATGACCCTGCGGCCAGCTTACAGCCTCTGGAATAGTGTTCGTTCGTCCCGCATTTGGCCCCAGCACGTTTGAGTATCTCAACAACGCCCGCATAGCCCCTGTTTGTAGCATCGTCCAATCCGGTGATGCCGTCG
>JBFJNS010000244.1:0-5042 GCA_041618055.1 Binatia bacterium | reverse complement strand
CTTGTAAACCCGCTTGACCGCCAGGGCACGCTCAGGCAATATGCCGTCTGTGGACATTTCACTCGCTAAAACTGGAGCCCTGCGGGGCTGGTCCCAGATAAAGCGAATGCCATATGGTTGATTCCAGTCAGTTACGCAAACCACGGAAGGGCCATAGGCGCAGGGCTTATGGCCCTTTTTGTTTAGTTTTTTACCAAGATGATTCATCCAACCTTCTCTGAATTTTGTCAGCTGGCAAAACAGGGCAATCTGATACCCGTGTATCAAGAACTGCTCATGGATCTCGAAACACCGCTTTCGTTCTTCAAACGCCTTGAAAGAGATCGCTACGCGTTTCTGCTCGAAAGCGTGGAAGGCAGTGAACGCTGGGCGCGTTATTCATTCCTTGGAACTCATCCCGAACGGATTTTTAAGGCTCGCGGCAATCGAGTCGAAATTATCGAAAAGGGGCAAAAGAAGGTATTCTTTTCGGATTCCCCGCTAAGTTTACTCGAGGAATTACTCAAAGACTACTGCGCCGTAACGGTTCCTGGCGTTCCGCCGTTCTTTGGGGGTGCCCTAGGCTACGTGGCTTACGATGCGGTCAAGCAGTTCCACGAAATAGAGAATGAGAAGAAAGAACCCTTCAGCATGCCGGAGATTTTCTTCCTATTCGTCCAGACACTCGTGGCTTTCGACAACCTCAAGCATACGATTAAGGTCATAAGTAATGTTAGGTTGGAACGGCACTCAAATCTTCGGCGCGCCTATGACCAGGCTACGGCCAGAATTCGCAAAGTCATCTCTTCCCTGCAGAAGAAACCGCGAGGGATCGAGCCGCGCGATCTTAACGAGGGCACGAGAAAACGCAGGTTTCGTTCCAATCTAACACGCGAGGCATTTCAAAACGCCGTCATTGAAGCCAAGAACTACATCAGGGCGGGTGACATCATTCAGGTGGTTTTGTGCCAGAGACTCGAAACGGAGACCGTCACAGATCCTTTTGAGATCTATCGAGCCCTTCGATATATCAACCCGTCTCCCTATATGTTCTACCTGGAACTCGAAGATCTGCGAGTCATCGGATCATCGCCGGAAACCATGGTCCGCTTGACCGGCGATACCATTGAGCTTCGACCTATTGCCGGCACCCGTCGCCGCGGGACGACGGTCGAAGAGGAGAGGAAACTCGAAGCCGATCTCTTGGCGGACCCCAAAGAAAGGGCCGAGCACATCATGCTGGTGGATCTAGGACGAA
This sequence comes from Binatia bacterium, assembly GCA_041618055.1. Classification (GTDB taxonomy): domain Bacteria; phylum Desulfobacterota; class Binatia; order UBA9968; family UBA9968; genus JBFJNS01. Next base: position 3,805 of record JBFJNS010000244.1, on the reverse strand, counting down.
ACGATGTCGGCCGGGTCGCCGAAGTCGGAACCGTGGAGGTTAACGAGTTAATGGCGATTGAGCGGTACTCGCATGTGATTCACATCGTTTCAAACGTCCGGGGAAAGTTAAGATCGGATAAGACCCCCTTCGATCTGTTCGTCTCCGCCTTTCCCGCTGGCACGGTATCCGGCGCGCCGAAGATTCGCGCGATGCAGATTATCAGCGAATTGGAACCGCAAAAGCGCGGGCTTTACGCGGGGGCGATCGGTTACATCGGATACAACGGGAACCTCGATACCTGCATCGTGATTCGGACCATAATCATGAAAGGCAAAAAGGTCTTCATCAATGCGGGCGCCGGGATCGTTGCCGATTCTGAGCCCGAGACGGAGTACCAGGAGACCCTGAACAAGGCCCGTGCCATGTTACGGGCGGTCGAACTTGCCGAACAGTGGAGGAAGCGGTGATCTTGCTTATCGATAATTACGACTCCTTCACGTACAACTTGTACCATTACTTCGGCGAGTTGGGGGCCGATGTCAAAGTCGCGTTGAATAACAGAATCACACTCGAAGAGATCGAGTCCGTAAGACCGCAAAAAATCGTTATTTCACCAGGGCCCTGCACGCCGAAGGAAGCCGGCATTTCGTGTGATGTCATCCGGCGCTTCGGATCGAAGATACCGATCCTCGGTGTTTGCCTCGGTCATCAGTGCGTGGGCGCCGCCTTCGACGGTCGCATCATCCGCGCGCCCTCGATCATGCATGGCAAGCTCTCGGATGTGAGGCATGATTCTCAAACGATCTTCCGAGGATTGAAGAATCCCTTGAGCGCCATGCGTTACCATTCGCTCGTGATCGACCCTGAACACCTCCCCTCCGATCTTACCGTCAGCGCGCGTACCTCAGATGATGTCATTATGGGAGTGCGTCATCGGCGCTATCCGATAGAAGGCGTCCAGTTCCATCCCGAGTCCGTCCTTACGGAAGCAGGGAAAGAACTGCTGAAGAATTTTCTCGACTATTACTGATTCCCGAATGAATCTCCTGTGCTTTCAGGCAAAACGTTTTCGCTGGAAAACCCACTCAAAAACCTTACCCGACGTGCCGGATCAGGAAGTGGAAGTCGAAGTCGTTGAAGCCGTGGTGGCTTTTGTCCATGGGGAGGCTTCCGACGATGCGGAAGAAAGACGCCAGTCCGTCCTGCGCCAGGCCGTCAAACACATCAAATGGCTTGCCAACAAACGAGCGCTCAAAAACATAGTCATCCATTCCTTTACCCATCTCGGCGGCCAAACCGCTTCGCCCGGCAGCGCAGTATCCGTGATTAACGAGATCGCGCGCCGCCTGCGGGAAACAGGTTATCAAGTTTGGATCACCCCGTTCGGATACTTCTGCGAGTGGGATTTATCCGTTTACGGAGAAAGCCTAGCCAAGGTCTGGAAAGAAATTCGCTGAGTCCGCACCCTTAGCGTTATACAGAAAAATTCCTGACCTTCCAAAGTCGCTTTCCTGAGAGTTAAACTCAACCCGGATTCCGTAGTAGAAAGTTACTTGAGGAGCGAGGGGCAACCCTTTCGTAGCGAAGATAATAGGTTGGTGGCCTTAAGCGGATGGACTTCGCCGGTGCATGGAGTTGCAGTCTCAAAGCGAGGGCGGTGACTTGCCAAGGTGCAACAACTCCTTTGAAACTCCGCGCTTGGGTATCTTTGCCACTCCAGGTTAGCCCCTCGCTCTGCCTATACCGGATCTACCACTGCGGAATCCGGGCTCAATCGCGCGAAAGCGTGTTATAATGTTAATTAAGACAAGTTTTGTGGGAGGCACACCATGCCGATAAGCGCAAAAATGGCTTTAGCTTATTTATCCATTATACTGATTATATTCAGTGTTTCTGCATGCAAACAAAGCAAAGATGTCGTCGGTCCCGATACGCTCCCAGATCTCAACGAACAGATTCGACCTTACGTCACCACGGAGAACACGATGGTTCGAACGGGTCCGGGCATCCAATTTCGAACCATTGCCGAGATCGGGCGCGGCTCCAAAGTCAATGTGGTTGGCCGAGACGGGGAGTGGTTGCTAATAGTGTCAAGGAAGGGTAACGCGCCGGGATTCATTGAGATGGCGTCCGCCAGACCCGGCGAAGCTGAAGTGCGTGAATCATCTGCTCCGCCGGCGGAAGGGAAGTACGAGACCCTCGCCAACACGCAGGTTCGTTCCGGGCCCGGCCTCCATTATCCGGTTGTTGCGGATGTGGCAAAGGGAACTAAAATCAACGTCGTGGACGAAGAGAAAGGCTGGCTGCGGGTCGAGTCGAAAAGAGGGAATAAACCCGGGTACGTCGAGGCAAGCCTGGCGCGCCCCGCGGAGAGTCGATAACTTCAGCGGAAGGGTCAAGGCCTGTCAATCGCTTCTGTCGCGGCTCCATCCGCAGGCTCAATCGGCGACAGCTACGCCAACCGAGCTTGAGCTTTTCGGCCTTCACTGGCCAGAATTTGCGCTGGCGGTCCCGCGAGCGATTAGAGTTTCAGTAAACGTTTTGCGGTGCCGCCGAGAATGTCCTCCTTGACGGCCTCGCTCAATGCCAAGTTCCTCACGGCATCGATATAGGCCCGAAGCTCGCGCATTCCTTTCCCCGTATCCGTGTTCACGCCAGTAAAGTCCTGCGGGTAGTCGCTGGCGAAAACTAAACGCTCCGGTCGTATTCCCTCGAGGGCGCAACGTAAGGCCGGCAGACCGCCTTCGAATCCGGCGAGGTCAAAGTAGATCATGTCGAAGTATTCCGCGAATGGGCGCTTGAGAGTGCCAAAACGATACCCTTTAGCCACAAGACGGTCCTTTACCGCGGCGATTCCGCCGCCGAAATGGCCGATGATCAGTTTAAGATTGGGGAAGCGATCCAATACGCCGCCGGCAATCACGCGGGTGGTTGCAACGGTCAGGTCCACCTCGCGGCCAAGCACGCGCGGCAAATCGTAGTCCTGAAGCAAATCGTAGCCGACCGGCACTAGAGCCGGATGCACGAATATCGGCACGTCAAGTTCACAAACTTTCTCGTAAACATCGTAAAGCTTCGGTGAATCGAGCGAAACGCCTCTGATTTGCGATGTCATCGTAACCCCCTTCAATCCCAGCTTGCGGATGGCGCGGTCGATCTCCCGCGCGGCTTCTCGACCTGACAAGAAAGGGGCTTGAGCGAGGCCCAGGAATTTTCCCGAGTATCTCGTCTGAATATTTGCCAGGTCGCCATTGATCCATTGGCACTCATCCAGTGTCGTGTCCCAACCCAACAAGCAGGAGAGAACAGAAATATCAATGCCGGCTTCTTCCATTTCCTCGAGCTGCAAATCGAGATCGTAGAGCCTAACATGCATCGTTGCAGAGCGCCGCCCCCCTTCCTCTCGATAGGTTGTTTGTTCGGAATAAAGTCCTTTCTTCTTGGCCAATTCCACCGGCACATAATGACGTTGAAAATCGATGACCATCATTCTCCTCCAGAAGTTTGCTTGTGAAACCTTCGATCCCACGCCGAGACGCCTAGAGTTCAGTCCTCACTCATATGAGACAACTTTCAGATTTACAAGAGTTTCCTAGAATCCAGACATTGGATCACGAATCCGCGGCGTGGGTACACGTCCGAAACTGCTAGAAAGTGAAGCAAACCCAGTCTCGTCTCATGGAGCGCCTTCGCCAGCTGAGAAGCAACGCCCAACTAGTATACTGTCCCTAACAGTTCTTGATATAAGCAGTCGATGTTCTTGGAGGCGGGTTCGCTCGCTTTGCACGCACAAATCTCCCCTTCCCCTCTTTGCCAAAGAGGG
>JBFJNS010000243.1:0-5047 GCA_041618055.1 Binatia bacterium | reverse complement strand
TTCCGGATTGCGGTTCGGCTGGTGCGCGAGGGCCAGGCGGAGATTCCGGAGGAGGAGATCTACCTCGGCGAAGTGCCGGTGATGATGGGCGGGGGCGAATTCATCGTCAACGGCGCCGAGCGCGTCATCGTGAGCCAGTTGCACCGCTCCCCCGGGGTGTTTTTCGAGCACGACAAAGGGAAGACCCACGCGAGTGGCAAGTTGCTTTACTCGGCTCGCATCATCCCTTACCGGGGCTCGTGGGTGGACTTGGAATTTGACCCCAGGGATATCCTTTACGTCCGCATTGACCGGCGTCGTAAGTTCCACGCGACCGTTCTTCTCAGGGCGTTGGGGATGACGACCGAAGACTTGCTCAATTATTACTACCGGACCGATACGATCGTGTTTGACGGCCGCAAGCCGGCGTTGGTGTTCAATGCCGCGCATTTGATAGGCGCCAAGGTTACCGCTGATATTCGGGATCCCAAGACCAACGAGCTTATCGTCAAAGAGGGCAAGAAATTTACTCGACCGGTGATCCGCCAATTGGAGGTGGCGAAGGTCAAGCTTGTACCAGTGGGCTGGGACGAGGTTATGGGCCGCATCGCCTCCCACGATATTGTCGATCCGCAGACCAAAGAGGTGTTGGTCGAATGCAATCAGAGCATTACGCAAGAAAAGTTAGATATGATCCGTGCGCGCGGCATTCATCAGATTGAAGTTCTTTTCATTGAGGAATCCAACGTTGGTCCCTACTTGCGTAATACCTTGTTGCAGGATCGCATTGGTGCGCCCCAGGATGCGATCCTGGAAATCTACCGTCGGTTACGACCTGGAGATCCTCCCACTGTCGAGTCCGCTACCAACTTTTTCAACAATTTGTTTTTTAACCCTGATCGTTACGATCTGTCCAAGGTGGGACGATTGAAGCTCAATCATCGATTGAAGCTCAACGTTCCCCTGGAACAGGGGACACTTCGCAAGGAAGATATTCTCGAGGTCGTTCGATATCTGATGGAGCTGAAAAATGGTAACGGTTCGGTCGACGATATCGATCACCTCGGCAATCGGCGCGTCCGAGCTGTCGGTGAGCTCGTGGAAAATCATTTTCGTGTCGGGCTGGTGAGGATGGAGAGAGCCATCAAGGAAAAAATGAGCCTGCAGGACATCGAGACTTTGATGCCGCAAGAGTTGATCAACTATAAGCCCGTGTCAGCGGCGCTAAAGGAATTCTTTGGCTCGAGTCAGCTTTCTCAGTTCATGGATCAAACTAATCCCCTCTCGGAGATTACCCACAAGCGGCGGCTCTCCGCGCTGGGCCCGGGTGGGTTGACTCGTGAGAGGGCGGGCTTTGAGGTCCGCGACGTTCACCCGACCCACTACGGCCGTGTGTGTCCAATCGAAACTCCGGAAGGTCCGAATATCGGCCTCATTGCGTCGCTGACGACGTACGCACGGGTTAATGAGTTCGGTTTCATCGAAACGCCCTACCGTGAAGTCGAGAATGGCCGTGTGACCGATCGGATTCGTTATCTCTCGGCGCTGGAGGAGGAAGAGCACGTGATTGCACAAGCGAACGCGCCTCTGGACGGTCGCGGTGCATTCACGCTGGATCTCGTGTCGGCGCGAAAGGGGGGCGAGTTCGTCATGGCGCGTCCCGAAGAAGTCAACTTCATGGACGTATCGCCGAATCAATTGGTCAGCGTGGCTGCTTCACTCATTCCGTTTTTGGAAAACGATGACGCGAACCGCGCTCTAATGGGCTCGAATATGCAACGTCAGGCAGTGCCTCTCCTTCGAACCGAGGCGCCTTTGGTCGGCACCGGCATGGAGAAAACCGTGGCGCGCGATTCCGGAGTCACGGTCGTGGCGAAACGCGACGGCGTGGTTGAGAATGTGGACTCGACCCGGATTGTGGTCAAGGCGGATAAATCCTCGGGAGCGAGGGACACGGGCGTCGATATTTACAACTTAGTCAAATATCAACGATCCAATCAAAATACGTGCATCAACCAGAGGCCCATTGTGATGGTAGGCGACCAGGTAAAAGCGGGGGACGTGATTGCCGACGGACCGTCCACGGAAATGGGGGAGCTTGCATTAGGGCGCAACGTCCTTGTCGCGCTCATGCCTTGGGGCGGCTATAACTTTGAGGACTCAATACTAATCAGCGAGCGCGTGGTCAAAGAGGATATTTACACGTCGATCCATATCGAAGAATTCGAATGCGTCTCTCGTGATACCAAGCTTGGGCCCGAGGAGATCACGCGAGACATCCCCAATGTCGGTGATGAGGCCCTCACCGATCTTGATGAAAGCGGCATTATACGCATCGGAGCCGAGGTTAAGCCCGGCGATATTCTAGTTGGGAAGATTACGCCGAAAGGCGAAACTCAGCTTTCCCCCGAAGAAAAGCTGCTGCGCGCCATATTCGGCGAAAAGGCGGGTGAGGTGCGCGATACCTCGCTGCGCGTGCCGCCCGGTGTGGAGGGGACGGTCACCAATGTACGTATTTTCTCACGTAAAGGATTGGGTAAGGACGAGCGAAGTAAAAGCATCGAAGATGAGGAAATCACGCGTCTAAAAAAGGACCAGCATGATGAGGTCCGCATTCTTCAGGAAGGTGCGCTCCGGCGGTTGAAAAAGCTCCTCGTGGGCCGGCGGCTGGCGAACCGGTTGAGCGATGACGGGCGCAAGGTGCTTCTCAACAAGGGGAAGGAGCTTACCGAAGAGGATTTGGACCAGCTCCCCATGAGCTATTGGGGTGAGATCCGGGTTGACAACGAGTCAGTGGAGAATGAACTCACCCGGGTGATCGAAAGCACGACGGAGCAGGTTAATCTCATCAAAGATCTGTTTGATGACAAGATCGAGAAGTTAAAGGGTGGGGACGAGCTTCCACCGGGCGTTATCAAGATGGTCAAAGTCTTTGTCGCCATCAAGCGTAAATTGCAGGTAGGCGACAAGATGGCTGGGCGGCACGGTAACAAGGGCGTGATCTCGCGCATCCTTCCTGAGGAAGATATGCCGTACCTTGAGGATGGGACGCCCGTGGATGTGGTTCTCAACCCGCTCGGGGTTCCTTCCCGAATGAATGTTGGTCAGATCCTCGAAGCGCACTTGGGCTGGGCCGCTCGCAGCCTCGGGCACCAGATTGACGAATTGTTGCGCAACCACAGGCACGAAGTCGATGGCCTGCGGAAACGGCTCAAAGAGTATTTGAACACGAAAGAGGCGGGCGAACTGATCGAAGGGGCAAAGGACGTCGATATTTTTAAGCTCGCCGAAAAATATCGCGACGGCATACGTCTGGCCTCGCCGGTTTTCGACGGTGCCAGCGAGGAGGAGACCTTCAATCTGCTGCGGAAGGCTGGTCTACCGGCGACCGGTCAAGTCACGCTCTACGACGGTCGCACGGGCGAACCTTTCGACGGCAAGGTGACCGTGGGGGTGATGTACGTCATGAAACTGCACCACCTCGTTGACGATAAGATTCATGCGCGGTCCACGGGCCCGTATTCTCTCGTAACCCAGCAGCCGCTCGGAGGAAAGGCCCAATTCGGCGGTCAGAGGCTCGGGGAAATGGAAGTCTGGGCGCTCGAGGCCTACGGGGCCGCTTACACGCTCCAGGAAATGCTCACGGTCAAGTCGGACGATGTTGTGGGGCGAACGCGCATGTACGAGGCCATTGTCAAAGGCGATAATCTTTTGGAGCCCGGACTGCCCGAGTCTTTCAACGTGATGGTCAAAGAACTCCAGAGTTTGGGGCTGGATGTCGATTTGGTCGAGGAAAAATAGGTAACCCCAGCGGTGCTTAACCGCTAAAACCGGAGGTGTGCCTCATGGAAGATCTGTTTAATTTATTCGAAAAGCCGAAGAACCCCCTTAGCTTCAACGCGATCAAAGTCTCGATCGCCTCGCCGGAAAAAATTCGTTCGTGGTCCCACGGTGAAGTCAAAAAGCCGGAGACCATCAACTACAGAACGTTCAAGCCGGAACGGGACGGTCTGTTTTGTGCGAAGATTTTTGGACCGACGAAGGATTACGAATGTAACTGCGGGAAGTACAAAAGAATGCGCCATCGGGGAGTTGTGTGTGAAAAGTGCGGGGTCGAAGTGATCCAATCCAAAGTGCGGCGCGAACGAATGGGACATATCGAATTAGCGACTCCGGTGGTTCATATTTGGTTTCTCAAGAGCCTGCCCAGTCGAATCGGGGCATTGCTGGACATGTCTCTCAAGGACATTGAAAAGGTCTTGTATTTTGAATCTTACATCGTGATTGACCCGGGAGAAACTCCGCTTCAGTACAAGGAGCTCATGACGGAAGCCCGCTACCGCAAGGCCATGGAAGAATATGGGGGCAAATTTATCGCGGAGATGGGTGCACAAGCGATTCGTAAAATCCTCAAATCCGTCGATATCTCTAAACTTTCCGAAGAGCTGCGCCAAGAGATGCGCGACGCCAACTCTGAGGTGCGGCGTAAGAAGTTGGCCAAACGGTTGAAAGTCATTAATGCATTTAGAAATTCCGGTAATCGGCCCGAATGGATGGTCATGGAGGTAATTCCGGTCATACCGCCGGACCTTCGCCCTTTAGTGCCGCTCGATGGTGGACGATTTGCGACATCAGATCTCAACGACCTGTACCGCCGTGTCATCAACCGCAATAATCGGCTCAAGCGGCTAATGGAACTGAGCGCTCCGGATATGATTATCCGCAACGAGAAACGCATGCTGCAAGAGGCTGTCGATGCGCTTTTCGATAACGGCCGTCGGGGGCGGGCCATCACAGGCCAGAATCGTCGCCCGCTGAAGTCTCTGAGCGATATGCTCAAAGGAAAGACCGGCCGATTCCGTCAAAATCTGCTGGGCAAGCGGGTTGATTATTCCGGCCGTTCCGTGATCGTGGTCGGTCCAGAACTTCGGCTCCACCAATGTGGCCTGCCGAAGAAAATGGCCCTGGAGTTATTCAAGCCGTTTATTTACAACAAACTGGAAGAGCGAGGCTATGTAACCACCATTAAGAGCGCCAAAAAAATGGTGGAAAAGGAGCGTCCGGAAGT
>JBFJNS010000242.1:0-5074 GCA_041618055.1 Binatia bacterium | reverse complement strand
TGCTGAAAGAGGTGCAGGACTTCGCCGCAACGCTGCTTGCCGAGATGCACGCGGTGTCGGTCAATACCGGGTTCCACTGGGAGCGCCAGTCACACATTCCGGAGCTCAACACCAGCGAGGATTCTGAGGTGGTTCAGCTCGCCAAGTCGCTCACCGGAGCCAACACCACCGCCAAGGTGAGCTTTGGCACCGAAGCGGGTCTATTCGAGCAGGGCGGGATGCCCGCGGTGGTCTGCGGTCCGGGAAGCATCGAGCAGGCGCACAAGCCGGACGAATTTATCGCGCTCGATCAGGTGGCCCAGTGCGAGAAGTTTCTGCTGCGGCTGTTTCAGCATTGTTGGGCGTAGCGATAATTCCAATCCGACTCCTTGAATGGCGCTGCGTATAAGCGCGGCGCCATGACTTCCAGTAAGCCGGCTTCGTTCGATCTCGTCATATTCGATTGCGACGGCGTGCTGGTGGACAGCGAACCTATCGCTAACGTCGTTTTGGCCGAGATGCTAAACAATCTGGGTCTGAAGGTGACGCTGGAGGACATGTTTCGAGATTTCATGGGTCGATCCATGTCCACCTGCATGCAGATAATCCAAGCCCGCCTGGGAAAGTCTCCACCGCCAGGCTTGGTCGAAGAGCTCAATCGGCGCACGGGCATTGCCCTTTCAGAGAACTTACGGCCTATCGACGGTATCGAATACGCCCTGGATCAGATCTCCATACCGTACTGTGTGGCGTCCAGCGGTGACCACGAAAAGATGACGCTGACGCTGGGACTTACCGGCCTTTTGAATCGGTTCAACGGTCGACTGTTTTCGGTGACCGAAGTGGCGAGAGGGAAACCTCATCCTGACGTGTTTCTTTATGCGGCCGAGAGAATGGGAGCAGACCCGGCTCGAACTGCCGTTGTCGAAGATACGGAGGTCGGAGTCAGGGCCGGTGCGGCCGCGGGGATGACGGTATTCGGCTACGCTCAGCTGAGCGATCCTTCGACCTTGACTAATGCCGGAGCGATCGTATTTAACGGCATGAATCAGCTACCTGAGTTATTGCACTCAAGAGGTCCGGGATCTTGTTAATCCTCTACGGTTTCGAGACCCGTTAGATGCGCATCTGGGTGGACGCGGATGCGTGTCCCAAAGTGATCAAAGAAATTCTTTACAGAGCTGCGCAGCGGGTCAGCGTTGAATTGACTTTGGTCGCCAATCAGCCTCTTACTACGCCGAGATCCAGCTTTATCAAAACGAAGCAAGTATCCGGCGGATTCGACGTCGCCGACAAATGGATCGTGGAGGAGGTGAAGAAAGACGATTTGGTGATCACCGCCGACATTCCGCTGGCAGCGGAAGTGGTGGAGAAAGGGGCCCTCGCCCTTAACCCCCGCGGCGAACTCTACACCGAAGAGAACGTTCGCGAGCGGCTTGGCATACGCGACATGATGGATGAGCTGCGCAGCACCGGCGCCATTACCGGCGGCCCTTCCGCCATAACCAGGAGCGACCGGCAGGCATTCGCCAATCAGCTGGACAGCTTGCTGACAAAAGCGCGACAAAAATGAGCAAGCGCCCGAAATAAAGAGAGGGTCGCCTGACCCTCTTCTCGAAATTGGCGCGCCCGGCGCGATTCGAACGCGCGACCTTTGGCTTCGGAGGCCAACACTCTATCCAACTGAGCTACGGGCGCAATCTGTCTAAAGGGCGGATGAGCATACCGGCAGTAGGGCAGATCGCGCAACGCCGGCTCCCGCGGTCCCCCGAAGCGACCACCCGAGGAGTCATTTTCTCCGCTCGACTACGCCCGCTTTGGACATTTGGACTGAGCAACGAGCAGGCATCGTTCGCTCTTCACCTTCTCCCCGTCCTGGTGTCAGATCGAGCAGGAGAGCGAGATGATTCCGTCGGCTCCAGCTTTTTCTTGATAATCCGGCGCCGTTCGAGAACCGGAACGCATCAGGCAGCTACTGTGAGTCGCTTCCCCGGATACTGATCTATGGGACATGCTTGACTTGACATCGATCAATAAGACGCCGCTGCGGCTGTGGCAGCGTTCATTCACATATCGCAGCAACCGCAGGGTTGTGGCAGGGACAACGGGGCAGGCAGGTAGTCTCCCCGCATTTTTCTGTTCATCACTTATTCCGGGGTTGACGGTGATGTTCGCAGTGAAGCTCACCCACCATCTCATTGTGATTCTCTTGGTCATTGGCGCGCTTGGTGGTTCGAAGACCAGCCAGGCGGCTGAGCCAATTCTGGTCGGCGTGCTGCATTCAGAGAGATACACCTACGCGAACATGATGAGAAATTCCTACCAAATGGCTCTAGAAATCATTAACGCAGAAGGCGGTGTCAATGGTAGACCGTTGAAATTGATTTTCGCCGATGACCGGGGAGAGCGAGAAGCGGGAGAAGAAGCCGTCAGGTCTTTGGTCAATAAAAGCGGCGTCGTCATGCTGGTGGGCGGCTACCAGAGCACGAATACGATTTATACCGCCCGTATCGCGAACAAGCTGAACGTGCCCTTTTTGATAACGACCGCAGCAGATGATCGAATTACCCAGAGAAAATGGGCCAATGTTTACCGAATGAATCCACCGGCCGGGGAGTACGCAAAAGGCGTGGAAGGGCTGCTGCAAAAAAGCATACGGCCGAAATCCATGGCGATCGTTTACGAAAACAGCCCGTATGGAACCGGAGCGGCACTGAGGATGATGTGGTTCTGCCGGGAACACGACATTTCCTTGGGCAGGATCATTCCCTATCACAAAGAACGCGCAAGCACGGAATATTTCGGAAAGCTCGTTAAGTCGCTTAAGACGGATCAGCCTGACGTGATTTACATGGTTTCCTATCTCCGGGACGGCGTCTTGCTGACAAAAACCTTACGCGGGCTCGGAATTGATTCGTGGCTGATCGGCGGCGCCGGAGGTTTTACCAGCCCGAAGTTTATTTCTGATGCCGGAGATGCGGCCAACGGCGTGCTTACCGCCACCCTTTGGACGCAACAACTTCCCTACGCGGGTACAGCACAGTACTACGCTCTGTATCGTCAAAAGCATTCGGCCTCGCCCGATTACCATGGCGCAGAAGCTTATGCATCGCTTTTCGTGGTCGCCGATGCGCTCGGTCGGGCGGCTTCACTGCGCCCTGCGGATATTCGTGCGGCTTTGGATGCCACCAATGTCGAAACGGCGTTTGGTGCCGTTCGCTTTCAGACGTACGGAAAATTCCAACGACAAAACAGCCTTTCTACGATGGTTTTGCAGGTTGTAAACGGATCTTTCGAGGTCGTCTGGCCGAAAGAAATCTCGACGTCTAGCCCGATCGCACCGTTTCGAGAAAAAAATTCGCGCTTGAATGAGGGCGCGTATCAGCGCACGGCATCAGGACGACTGGAGGCGCATCTCGTCTCTCGCGATTGGTCGAACGAATACCGGTTAGATATGTCGCTACTGCGTCTACGTGATTGAGTTTGGACTAGTCATCTCAAGCAATTTTCTGGACGCTGACGCAAACCGATAACGCAATTGATAATGCAATGACAAAGGAGGCACTAAGATGAAACCAAAACTCAGTTCTTTTATAGCTGGCGTTCTGGCTGCGTTCGCAGTCATGATCAGTTACAGCTCGCCGGCGACCGCCGCGGAAAGGATCGTGTTTACCGGCGGACCCGCGGGCGGAACGTTTCAGACTGTAGCGAACGCTATACAGGTGTATGGGCCGATTAAGAAAGAAAAGTCTTTCAGGGTGAAGGCGCAATCCTCTGCGGGCTCTGTGGAAAATTTACGCAAGATTGATAAAGGAAGAGCCCAGATGGGAAGCGTGTATTCGGGTCACGTTTACCTGGGCAGGAACGGTCGTTTGAAGAATGACCCGAACAAGTACGAAATTGTTCTCGCGGTGGCTTACTTGTACGGGGCACCGGCGCAACTGGTGGTGCGGGCTGACTCCGGAATTCGCAGCACCAAAGACCTCGAAGGAAAGAAGGTTGGAGTCGGCAACGCGGGATCCGGCGCCTTTGCCAACTGCGAGCTGTTCTTCACCCATATGGGCGTTTGGGACAAGATTGAACGAAACGCGATGGGATACAACGACGCGGCTGCGGCCTTCGGAAACAATCAGCTGGATGCCTTCTGGCTTTTTACCGCGTTTCCGAGTGGTGCGGTCATTATGGCCGCGCAGACTAACGACATTGCGCTTGTCGACCTGAACAGTGACGCCGAAGCAAGCGGCTTCTACGAGAAATATCCTTATTTCTCGAAACTGTCCGTCCCAGCTGGCACCTACAAGGGAGTGAACACCGAAACGCCATCCTTCCAGGACTCCACGCTGTGGGTTGCAAATGCCGATGTTCCCGACGAGGTTGTCTACAAGATGCTCTCATTAATCTACACGGATGAAGGTCTGGCCCACATGGTCGGTCAGAAGAAAACCTTCAAAGAGATGAGCATCAAGACGGGAGTGAACGGGATTGTGACACCGCTGCACCCCGGAGCGGAGAAATTCTGGAGAGAAAAAGGGATTCTCAAATAATTTCGATCTTGACGGGAGGGCGGAATGTCGAAATTCCGTCCTCCCTCTTACCTTGCCCCAAACTGCACCCAAGAGAGAACGATGAAGCACGAAGCACTGCATAGGATAGAGAAGATCCTGTTCGACGTGTGCGCGATTACGCTGGTACTTTTCTATTCCTACTCGGCAGTCCTGCAGCCGGCGGCGACTCAGTATCATCGCGGCATTTACGTGCTTATCACCTACGTGCTGGTTCTGCTCCTCTATCAGTCGAAAACGCGTTTGATGCGGGTCGTCGACTACTTGCTGATGGTTGTTGCAATTGTGACCGTTGGCTACTGGATATTGAATTTCGAGGCAATCATCTACCGAGCCGGCGCAGAAACCCAGCTCGACACAATCATGGCCATGGGCGGCGTTCTAATTGGTATCGAGTTGGCGCGACGGGTGGTCGGCAATGTATTTGTCGCCATCGGGGCGATCATGCTGCTGTACGGAGTCTATGGAGACTACGCCCCGGAACTAATCTCCCACGCGGGCGATACCTTTCCTGCTCTTTGCACCGCAATTTT
>JBFJNS010000241.1:0-5085 GCA_041618055.1 Binatia bacterium | reverse complement strand
TCTTTGCGAAGGCTGTTCAGGATCAAGAAAAGAGATTTTTCCTCTTATGAGTAAGAATCTCGACTTAATGATAGATATCCAGCGAGGTGTAGCCACGCAGCGCTGCGGCTTGCCACTTTCCTCGTCAGCGATGAAAGAAGTCCGTACTGCTGTCGTGAGATTCATCCAGTTCCACATGGACAAGGAGATAAAGTCCGCTCCGTTTCTGCATCAGTTTTCTTCGTGAAGGAAGTTAGCTGGCTCGAAAACTGGACGGACGAATCATTCGAGAAGTAATCTACAACACGGAAGAGGGGGATTATGCCGAAAAGAAAAAAATTCATCTACTTCTTTGGAGCAGGCAAAGCCGACGGTAATGCGTCATTGCGGGAGCTCTTGGGAGGAAAAGGCGCCGGGTTGCACGAAATGACCCGGATTGGGGTCCCGGTTCCGCCAGGATTCACGATTACCACCGAGGCCTGCACATATTATTACACCCACGGTCAAAAATTTCCCAGCGGCCTTGAATCGAATGTGTTGTCAGCCCTCGCCCGAGTTGAGAAGATTCTCGGGCGTCGATTTGGAGATGCGGAGAATCCGCTACTGGTTTCTGTGCGTTCTGGAGCAAGAGAATCGATGCCCGGTATGATGGACACGGTTCTAAACCTGGGACTCAATGACCAGACGGTTCAGGGATTAATCCGCCGCTCCCAAAATCCGCGCTTTGGCTTCGATTGCTATCGCCGATTCGTCCAAATGTATGCTGATGTGGTCTTGGGACTTAAGCCGAGGCACAAAGACGAAAAAGATCCCTTCGAAGAGATTCTCGCACAGAAGAAACGGGAGCGGGCCGTCCGATTGGATACGGAGCTAACCGCGGGAGACCTGGAAGATGTGGTGTCTGCGTTCAAACGTGAAGTGAAACATCGAACCGGGAAGGAGTTCCCCGAAGATCCCGAGGATCAGCTCAGGGGCGCCATTAGCGCGGTGTTTAACTCGTGGAACAACGATCGCGCGGTCGCATACCGCGAGTATTATCACATACCTCAACACTGGGGTACGGCCGTTAATATTCAAGCAATGGTTTTTGGTAACCTCGGTGAGACCTGTGCGACGGGCGTGGTTTTTACCAGGAATCCCTCGACCGGCGAAAAAGGATTATATGGCGAGTTTCTAGTCAATGCTCAAGGAGAGGATGTGGTAGCCGGGCTGCGAACCCCACGGGACATCGCGGAATTAAAGCAGATCATGCCCAAGCCGCACGCCAGCCTGCAGCGTATCTGCAAGACGCTAGAGCGACACTACCGGGAGATGCAGGATATCGAGTTTACCATCGAGGACAAGAAGCTTTGGATCCTGCAAACGCGTGCGGGCAAGCGAACTGGCTTCGCAGCGGTGCGCATAGCCGTGGACATGGTGGACGAGCGTATTATTACCAATAGGGAAGCGCTTCTTCGAATCGAGTCGGATCAGCTCAATCAGCTTCTCCAACCGGTTTTTGACCAAAAAGACAAAGAGAAAGCCACGCGGGAAGGACGGTTGCTGGGAAAAGGATTGCCAGCGGGCCCCGGAGCTGCTACCGGGCGCATCGTATTTCATGCGGAGGACGCGGTGTCCTGGCGAAACCGGGGCGAGCGCGTTGTGTTATGCCGTGTTGAAACGAGTCCGGATGACATCCGCGGGATGAACGCGGCGCAGGGAATCCTCACGGCACGCGGAGGAATGACCTCGCATGCGGCCTTGGTCGCGCGTCAAATGGGAAAAGTTTGTGTGGCTGGTTGTGAGGCCGCACACGTCGACTACGCCTCGCGAACGCTGCGGATTGGTCACGTTGAGCTCAAGGAAGGGGATTGGATATCGGTCGACGGCAGCACTGGTGAAGTGATCGAAGGGGAAATCCGAACCCTGCCGTCAGAAGTCCTTCAGGTTCTTCTTGCGCACACTCTCGACTCCAAGAAATCACGCGTTTATGAGCAATTCGACAAGCTTATGAGGTGGGCTGACAGCGCACGCAAGCTCGGCGTGCGTACAAACGCGGATCAGCCAGACCAAGCCCAGATTGCAATGGCATTTGGAAGCGAAGGTATTGGACTTTGCCGCACCGAGCACATGTTCTTTCAGGGGGAACGAATTCAAGCCGTGCGCGAGATGATCTTGGCGGAAGACGAAGCAGGTCGCAGACGCGCGCTTGCGAAGTTACTGCCTATGCAAAGGGAAGATTTCAAAGCTATTCTTAAGATCAATGGTCGCCTGCCCGTTACCATCCGTACGTTGGATCCGCCATTGCACGAATTCTTACCCAAGAGCGAAGCCGAAGTAAGTGCATTGGCGCGTGTTATGAACATCCCCGTCGAGCTTCTTCAAAACAAAGTTGGCCTTCTGCAGGAGATCAATCCGATGCTTGGCCATCGCGGCTGCCGTCTTGGAATATCCTACCCCGAAATCACGGAAATGCAGGCTCAGGCGATCTTTGAGGCCGCTTGCGAGCTTCGTCGCGAAGGAAGCAACCCCTTCCCGGAGGTGATGATCCCTTTGGTAAGCTCCCGGCAGGAGTTGCGGGAACAGAGAAGCATAGTGGAACGCGTGGCGAAGCAAACGATGAAATCCTACGGGGTCAAGGTTCGCTACCTCGTGGGAACGATGGTGGAACTCCCCCGAGCCTGTTTGGTCGCCGACGACATCGCTCGAGAAGCGGAGTTTTTCTCCTTTGGCACCAATGACTTAACCCAGACCTGCTTGGGATTATCGCGGGACGATGCGGGTAAGTTCTTGCCCGGCTACGTGCAAAAAGGGCTGTTGCAATCGGATCCGTTCGTAAGCATTGACGAAGATGGCGTAGGGGCGCTTATGCGAATCGCCGTCGGAAAGGGACGAAAAACCCGTAAAAACTTAGAAATGGGGATCTGCGGAGAACATGGGGGCGATCCTAAGTCCATCGGATTCTGCCACCAGATAGGTCTGGACTACGTTAGCTGTTCACCGTTCCGGGTACCGGTGGCAAAGTTGGCCGCAGCTCAGGCGGCATTACTGGAAAAAAAGTAATTATGTCAACGCCTTAAAACGACAAGACAGGGAACACGAGCCCCGCTTCCGAAATAAATGTTTAGTTGACAGGTCATGTGTATTCTACGATAATTTTACTATTTCGGGTCGCTTAGGTAGGCATGGAAACACGCGTTGCAGAGCTTTTGGTTCGCGAGGGAGTAGTTACGCGCGAACAGTTACGCCAAGTCCAGGACAAAGAGCGCGAAAATGGCGCCAGTGTCATGAAAGAGCTGGTACGGCTGGGCTTTACCACGGAAGATCACCTTACCGAATTCCTTGCCAAGCAGTTCCGTATTGAGAAAATCGATCTTATTCCAGGTGAAATCGAGGACGCGGTTTTTGCCCTGGTTCCGCCACAGCTCATTCAAAAACACCAGCTGGTTCCGGTAAGACTAATCGGGTCGACGCTGACCATTGCTATGGCTGATCCGACGGATCTCGTTGCGATCAACGAAGTGAAATTCATTACAGGTTACGGCGTCAGGGTCGTGTTAGCGTCAACGACGGCGATTAAGAAGACATTGGAACATCGTTACGGGGGTGTGAGTTACGACGAGGTTCTGAAGAAATTCGGCGACGGCGAAATGGAGGTCATCCACGAGCAGGACGATATGAACCTCCAAGAACTCCAGCAGGCCACCATGGAAGCACCGGTGGTCACTTTGGTGAATGCCATTTTAGCCGATGCGGCTAAACGACGAGCGAGTGATATTCATATCGAGCCCTATGAAAAGATGTTCCGTGTCCGATTTCGTGTGGACGGCGTACTCCAAGAGATCATGAGTCCCCCTCTGCGACTCAAGAACCCCTTGGTATCTCGGCTTAAGGTTATGGCGGGTCTTGATATCGCGGAGCGCCGGCTGACGCAGGACGGTCGCATCAAACTGAAAATGGGGATGAGCGGCGAATTGGACATCCGTGTTTCGGTACTGCCCACCCTCTTTGGCGAAAAAGTCGTTATGCGGTTATTGGACAAATCAGCCCTGCAGCTAGACATGTCCAAGCTCGGCTTTGACCGCCAAACACTGGTCGATTTTCAGGAATCCATTCATAAACCCTATGGCATGATTCTCATCACCGGCCCCACCGGTAGTGGTAAGTCAACGACACTTTATTCAGCCCTCTCCGAACTCAACAAACCCGATGTGAACATCTCGACGGCGGAAGATCCCGTCGAATATAACCTGGTGGGGATTAATCAAGTACAGGTGCGCGAACCGATTGGGCTGACATTCGCCGCATGCCTACGCTCGTTTCTTCGCCAAGACCCAGACATTATCATGGTGGGAGAGATCCGCGATCTCGAAACCGCCCAAATCGCTGTCAAGGCGGCTTTGACTGGCCATTTGGTCCTGAGTACCCTCCATACTAACGATGCCCCCTCGACGGTTGACCGCATGATTAACATGGGTGTTGAACCCTTCTTATTAACATCTTCGATCAATCTCATCGCCGCGCAACGGTTGGTTCGCCGCATTTGTGAAAACTGCAAGGAGCCTGTAGAGGTGAATTCGGACGTGTTGGTCAATCTGGGTGTAGATGCGGCAGAGGTTGCCGGGGGCTTTTCTACATTCCGTGGCCGCGGTTGTGCCAATTGCAACGGCACGGGCTACCGCGGCCGTTTGGCGATTTACGAAGTCATGGTGATGCACGAAGGGCTTAAGGAGATGATCTTGAGAGACGCGTCTTCAATCGAGCTCAAACGGGAAGCTGTCAAGTTGGGTATGAGCACGCTACGCATGAGCGCTTTGCAAAAGGTGCGCGACGGGCTGACGACCATCGAGGAGACAATTCGTGTTACGGATAGCGATAAGGGTTTCGGCTCGGTGTTTTCTCTGGGATTCTGAAAGCCGCCTAACTCAAATGTAGAGATTCGATGTTAGCGAGCGATGAGATGAGCCGAACCATATCAGGTTGCACGCCTTAGTCCGTCGGGAGAGAGAAAGGACATGCCAACGTTTCATTGGGAAGGAAAAACCGCTCAGGGCAGGGTCCTCAAGGGAGAGCTTGAGGCCCCAACTCTCGATGCGGTATTCGCCGTGCTTCGCGATCGAAGGATCC
>JBFJNS010000240.1:0-5091 GCA_041618055.1 Binatia bacterium | reverse complement strand
TGCTTCCACCACATCTAGTCCTATCTCCTTTGCACCAGAGATAGCTCCTTGAACCGCACCCTTCGCCGCCGTTCCCAGATTACCTGCGACTTCTGAAGCGCCTTTGACAACCCCACCAGCGGTAGCCCTAATAGTCTCTAATGCTTCCGTGCTCGTTTCCTTAGTGCCCCGCAACGCTCCTATGATAGCTCCTTTAGCAGCCGCCCCAATATCGCCGCCTACCTGAGCCACTCCCTGAATGGAAGCGCGCGCCGTGTCCGACAAGGCTCCTATCAGCGAAGTAGCGACTGCACCGGTACCCTTGATAGTATTTGCGAGAGTGCCGGAGACCGTATCTACGACAGCGTTCACAATATCCCCCGTGCCCTTGATGGCGCTGACAATCTCCTCCTTTACCGATTCAATCATGCTTTTTTGTGCCATGGCTTACCTCCTTCAACTGGCGATTCTTCGACAATCTCAGCGCCCATCTGCTCATAACGTTACGCATAAAACTCACTTCTGCATCTGTCAATAAGCGTAAGCGACCGATCCTTCCTTGGATTTTACTTCAGCCAGTTCGAAATATAATCTGAAATCTCTGGACCAGATGCGCATATCTTTCTTCGAATAGGGGGCTTTGCCTTCGAAGTCCTTTGGCTGAACACCAACAAGGGTGACCGCGGTTATGGCGGGCTCTATGTAATTCCAGTTGACTGATGCCATTTCCTTTCCGATTCCTCCCTCTTTGATCTCCATATGGGCATAGCCCGTCGAGGTGAACCCTTGGAGGGCCGTGATCGGCGTCGTGAGTTGCACTCGAGTCAACACCTCCGTTGCGGATTGGAGTCCTCTATTTCGGGTCATCACCGCAATCCATAAGTGAGCATCAAATTCCTTCTTGAGTTTTTCCACTTCTCCCTTACGCTCGGATCCTGCAAACTGCCCCGTAACGCTAGTCAAGACAGGCTCAAGATTTGCCGGAGTGAGGGCAAAGACCTGAGTATCAAATGCGACCCGTGTGATATTAGGCACCTGCAGATCCAGAATCTGCAAGGCCTTACCCGAGTTGACGTAACCGCGATAGGCAAAGAATATGATCAGGACCAGCCCTCCCACTATAACAGCAGTCGCTGTTCGACTTATGTCCCTGGGAAGTTCCATCGTCATTTCTCCTTTTTACTACGGCTACAGATCCATTGTTGACCGCCGGCCTTGAGTTTTTAGAGCGCCTTTCGGCAATCTTTTGGTTTTGAATTTTACGCTGACTCGGGATCGGGTTTCTGTCCAATATTAGACGAGTTTAAAAACAATTGTCTCACGAGGTCAACGTGCCAATTTTCCTGTAAGAGCCAGAGGGTTTGAACGTCGCCGTCATTTGGCAAGATGCATGAAAAGCCTATAGATTCGGCCGGTTGATGGACCATGGGCTCACGGCGATTGATGCTGTCCAGTCCTGTAAAAATTTGAGTCCAGCCCGCCGGCGTGATAAAAAGCAGAATCAGTATGGATGGATCACATAGTGAGGAGCCGAGGCTGAGTGGCACCGTCGTTATGACTTGCCGCTTCCATGCTATGGATAGAGCGGAATGAGGGCGCATTGAATGGCCAGGTTCTTACCCCTTTGCTACATTGACGGCTATCTCCCTATCGAGGACCACGGGTTGATAGGGGATGGAACAACAGCCGCTCTCGTCGGCCGAGACGGCGCCATCTCCTGGATGTGTGTCCCTCGGTTCGACTCGCCGCCGCTCTTCTGTCGCATACTCGACACCATGCGAGGAGGGGCCTTTACAGTGGCCCCTGAGAATCTTGTCGAGTCCCGACAATTTTACGAGTCCGATACCGGTGTGCTGGTAACTGAGATGCGCAGCCCGTCAGGATTGGTTCGGGTAACAGACGCTCTTACTATTCGCTCAGGCGCCGACCTCACCGAGGACGCTCCGGCGGGCCGTTGCGAACTAATGCGCTCGGTGAGGGTGCTCGAGGGGCACCTAGTCTTGCGGATCCAGATCGAGCCTCGAGGCGGAGGCCGGGCGGAGAGCGTAGGTGGAGGGGTGCGGCTTCACTGTGTCAGCCGGCCGGAGATCGAACTGCAGCTTCTCTCCACAGGCCAACTGGACGGCCTGGAAACCGGCCGTGAGCTCAAGGCCGGCGACCGCTTCCATCTGATACTACGGTGGGGAAGAGGTTTCCTCCGCCACCATCCCATTCCGCCGGAGGGCCTTCTTCAGGCGACGCTCGATGCCTGGCGTCGTTGGATGGGGCACTTCGACTACGAAGGGCCGCAGGAACTCCTGGTGCGCCGCTCGGCTATAACCCTCAAGCTTTTGGATTACTTCGAGAATGGCGCCATGGTAGCAGCCCCCACTTCTTCGCTGCCGGAAGCGATCGGAGGTGTGCGCAACTGGGACTACAGGTATTCCTGGGTGCGCGACGCGGCGTTTTCGGTGTACGCTTTGCGGCGCATCGGACTCGTTCATGAGGCCGAGGGTTTTTTGGGATGGGTTTTGGATGCCGCGGAAAAAGCCGGGCGGCCGCGCGTCCTCTACGATCTAGACGGCAAGCAGCCTCCACCAGAACGCGAGGATTCCGAACTAGA
The DNA here is from genome assembly GCA_041618055.1 of Binatia bacterium. Lineage (GTDB taxonomy): Bacteria > Desulfobacterota > Binatia > UBA9968 > UBA9968 > JBFJNS01. The sequence goes on along the minus strand of JBFJNS010000240.1, from coordinate 2,510 downwards.
GGGCTACCGTCGCTCCAAGCCGGTACGGTGGGGAAATGCCGCCGCCGAGCAAATGCAGCATGATGTGTACGGTGAGATTCTCGATTGTGCGTATCAATGGGCGGCACATGGAAACATCATCGACGAAAAATTGTGGGCCCGTCTACGTTCCCGTGTCGAAGCCGCCTCTCAAGAGTGGAACACGCCCGACCGTGGAATTTGGGAAGTGAGAACTCTGGGGCGCCCGTTCACCTATTCGGCGGCTCTGTGTCAAGTAGCTCTTGACCGAGGAGCGCGTCTTGCGGAGCGCTATCGCTTACCGGGAGACTACAAGAGTTGGAGAGAAGCAGCGGATACAATCAAGCAGGCCATCCTGGAAAAATCTTGGGATCCGGAGGTCAAAGCCCTCACCGAACACCTGGGGAGAGGGGGGTTGGATGCCAGTCTTCTCGCCCTGCCCCTGCGCCGCGTGATTCCGGCTGATCATCCGCGGATGGTTGCCACGGCTGCGGCGATCCAGGAACGCCTGGGAGCGGGTAGCGGCCTTTTGTATCGCTATCTTCCTAGAGAATCACCGGACGGTCTGCCCGGGCACGAAGGGGCATTTCTCCTCTGCAGCTTTTGGCTGGTGGATAACCTTGCATTGCAGGGGCGACTCGATGAGGCGATGGATCTGTACGACTCTCTCTGCGCGCGAGCGGGGACTCTGGGCCTACTCCCGGAACAGATCGACCCCGGCAGTGGGAGCTTCCTCGGAAATTATCCGCAAGCATTCAGTCACATCGGCCTCATTTCCAGCGGCGTGAATCTTTCACGACAAATCAAAAAGGCGTCTGCGAGATGATCCGGTCTTTCGTTATCTTCGGGGCCTCGGGCGATCTCACTTCAAGATTTCTTCTCCCCACACTTGCCCGGCTCAGCCAAGCCGGGAAGCTACCGGACGAACTTAATCTTCTTGGCATAGCCCAGGAAGACTGGGACGCGAAAATTTTTCAGCGTCACGCCCGCCAGGGGTTAGAGCGCCACGCTTCCGACATTGCGCTCTCATTTCGCGAAGCGCTGGTCGCCCGGCTTGACTACCGCAAGGCGGACGTGACCCGAGCCGAGGAAGTGAAGACCGCTCTCGCCGCGGTTCGGGAAGCCGCCGTTTTCTATCTTGCGTTGCCGCCGGCGGTGCTTTTCTCCGCGGTTCAATCGATCGCCGTGGCGGGGTTTCCCGATGGAAGTCGGGTCGTTGTTGAAAAGCCCTTCGGGGTCGACCTCGACACGACGCGAAAAATCAACCAGGTCCTTCACAAAGCCTTTCCTGAGCAGGCAATATTTCGCATGGACCACTTTCTGGGGAAGCAGACGGTGCAAAACATCTTGGGGCTGCGTTTCGCGAACCGGATTTTCGAGCCCATTTGGAACTTCCAGCACATCGACCGAGTCGAGATCACCTGGCATGAAACTCTCACAGTGGAGGGAAGAGTCGGCTTCTACGATTCGACCGGGGCGCTGAGGGACATGATTCACAACCACCTGCTCCAGCTCCTGTGCCTGGTCGGTATGGAGGCGCCTCCTACACTGGACGAGCGCGGTCTCCGTGACCACAAGATCGGGGTTCTCAGGTCTGTTCGCCGGCTCTCGCCAGAGGAGATAGAACGCTGGACGGTGCGCGGACGTTACGCCGCAGGCCGCATTGATGGCAGGGATGTTCCGGCATATGTCGACGAGGAGGGAGTTGATCCCAAGCGCGAGACCGAAACCTTTGCGCAGGTCAGCCTTTGGATCGATAACTGGCGCTGGGCCGACGTTCCCTTCATCCTTCGTTCCGGGAAAGCCCTTCAAAGGGACCGGCGAGAGATTGCCATCCACTTCAAGCCGGTCCCTCATCTTGCTTTCGTCCAGGAATCGGCCCCGCAAATTAACGTCCTGCGGCTTGAGCTGAATCCCGATCGCCTGGCCCTGGGCGTGAACATCAACGGTCCAGGAGATCCGTTTGAATTGGAATATATCGAGCTGGACACGGAGCTCGCTCCTCAGGAGATTTCGGCTTACGGGCGGCTCCTGCTCGATTTACTCCGAGGAGACTTGACTCTTTCCATTCGTGATGATGAGGCAGAGGAGTCCTGGCGCATAGTGGAGCCGATCCTGGAAGCCTGGGGGCAGCGCCAAGTGCCGCTGCTTGAATACCCGGCCGGCTCTGCCGGTCCGAACCCAACTACATCTCGAGCTTCAAAGAAGTAAGTGAGGGAGCTGCGATGCTGGACGAGAGATTTCCCAAGGAATAACCTATCGAGGGGGGTCCGTTAGATGACTCGGGTCACAGAGAATCATTCAAAGTAGCAACGCGGAGGAAGTCCGTTTGTCCCGGGGGAGCGGACGGCGCCGCGGCCACAATCACTACCTTGTTTCCGGGTCTCACAATCCCTTTTTTCGAAGCAAGGTCAATGGCCGCCTTTATCATTGCATCACTCGATGCGCATTCTTCTAACAGGAGCGGCTGGACGCCCCATACAAGCATGAGCGGTCGCACGGTTTGGGGCTCG
>JBFJNS010000239.1:0-5104 GCA_041618055.1 Binatia bacterium | reverse complement strand
TGTCCCACCTCTGTGGAGCCTGAAACTGTGCCGAGGGACTGTCAAGAGATTTTTGGGACACTACACTAGGTCGCCTAGTGAGCAGTCCTCGGCAACTATTGGGGTTCACGCTTTACCCTTGTGAAAGGAGCGTGTTCCCGCATAGGCTTTAGGATTGACAAAGCTGTGCTCTTCCTGCATTAACCACGCGATCTCTGCCGCACCGGGTACCGTCGCGGCTTCCATCGACGCATGCGCGGCCATTTTGCAATACTTCAAAGTGGTTTTGTCCCATCTTGCAATTTCCGCCCCCCACCTCCATGCCGCTTCTTGAAGTTCGGCGTGCGGCACCATGCGGTTGATCAATCCCGCCTCCATGGATTTCTTTGCGTCCCAGTTCTGACCCGTCAAAATCAGTTCAAAGGCGAACTTCGTTGGAATCAACGTTCGAAAAATGGTGGCCACGATAGGATAGGGCAAAAATCCTCTCATGACTTCAGGTAAACCGAACTGAGCTTTGTCCGATGCGATGGCAAGATCATGCGGCAGGAGGATCGTGATGCCCCCGCCGAGGCAAAAACCGTTGACCACCGCAATCGTCACCTTCGGGAAAGTGCGGATCACCTCCGCTACGTGATACGCGCGTGGCAGAGATCTTCGTTCGATGGTAGACTGACCCCCTTCTGTCGGAAACTCTGACAAATCCCGACCGGCGCAGTAGGCGATGTCGCCGGCTCCGGTGGTCAACACCACTGCGATGGAGTCGTCGGATCGCAACTCCTCGAAGGCAGCCAAAATCTCCCGGATCATTTCCCGGCTCAAGGCGTTCCTTTTCTCCGGCCGGTTAAATACAATCTGCGCAACCCCTTCGCGCTTTTCCACGCGAATGAATCTTGTTGCTGTCTCCATGAATCGATCCTTTCCTAGATGCTAGAAGTGTCGCCTGCGCAGGCTCATAGCACTCCAATTTCCTCGCTGTCAAGTTGAGTTGGAGCCGCGCTCCGATCATGATGAGACGTGTAACAAGCAGGCGAACGAGTCATTTGGAACTCCTTGTCAACGAGCCAAATAAATGCTCGTGGCATTGCGACGGCGCGCGATGATGACCCGGGTGCCTGATCCTTTTACCCAGTACGCTTGCTATGCCCCGTTTTATTAAAAAACGGCCCGGAATCCTTGATCCGTATGCATGCCCAGCGCATGCGCGGTCGTGCGGCCACAGCCCCTCTCGCTTCTGTTGTGTTGCGCGCGCACGGCTTGTAGTCGAGCAGGGGATATCTTTTCCTTGTCGTAAAATCAGCAGCGTAGTATGCTTAGAGTGGTTGCCACAGAGGGGATCGTACCATGAATAGAATCCTTGCCGTCGTTATTGGATTTTTCTTTATCGCTTTCACGTCCGAGATTACCCTCGCCCAGGCTATTGGTGAGTACGGCAGGGTGCTCGGCGGCGCTAAGCAAGGGGTCGGCGGCCCTCGCCCAAAGACACCCCGTGGTGATACTCAGAAAGGGAAGGGGGTTTTTCAGGGCGTGGGTGAGATCAAAGGGCGCCCTTTCCCCACCCAACTCATCGTCGCCGCCAAAGCGGCGCCGCTTTACATTCGCCAGGATGACGAGACCGAGGAAATTGAAAAGCTATCTCAAGGAGAAACCCTAGTGCCGATGGTCCAAAGCACCACATCCGGTATCGAGTGGTACATGGTGAAGACGCGCTTGGGAAACGTGGGCTGGATCAAGGCCTCGGATGTAAAAGAACCGGCAACGAAATAACCATGGTAGGCCGCATGCGCGGCTTCGACTCTTCCACGTCTCCTTTAAACGTGCGAGACAGTCGCTGATAGGAGCGCGCCGTAGGTGAACACTGATCATATGGTTGTAGAGACCAACGAATTAGAATCTTTGAGCGGCTTTGATTAGTGGAAACGGCGGCATCCCGCCTAGGGTGCTAATTCCAAGCGGGCATAGTCTTGACTTCCCTGGCTAAAAGTTCGCCAGCATACAAGCGCGATGAACCATGTCAGCATCGAGGCTGTCAAAAAATGGCATCCGTTGACGCGGCAAGTTCTTAAAGGCCCAATTCTCTTTTCGGTCACACTACTCGAAGACGTCTGAGCACCGAGTCATTGCCGATCACGTGGTACTCCATATAATCGATCAGTCGGCGAGCGATGGTGAAATATCGTTGCAGTTTGTCGGGCGTCGTTGTATTGGTAGCATCGGAGCGTTGGCGCTCGTGTTCCGCCCGCGCGTGGTACGATTCAATTTCCTTCACAAGGCTCTTCAGCGCCGGGGGAAGCACGTCCCACACACCCGTGCTCTCACAGATGGAGACTAGCCTTTTGTGGTCGTGCTTTGCCGGAAGACTGCCGCAGTTTTCGATTAAAGCTGCTTTAATGGCCTTTTCAACGGCGTCCGCGAGCTTGTCAAAATCTGCGCCGACTAAATAGGTCACTGCGGCCGGCTGCTCAGGACTGAGCGCTACCCTGCTCCGAGCCTCGCGTAGCCATGCGTCTGAATAAAAACCCATTAATGCCTCCCCCATTCTGTGGATCGCAGATATAATGATAAAGGCCACCAGTGGATTTGGCAAGCAGGAATCGACTTCAAAAGTCAACCGAATCCTTTAGCGGGTGTCGCGCACGCAAGGTAGAGCCCTGGCAGTTCAGAGCACAGGAAAACAAGCGAACTACAGACAAGCAAACACACCCGGACCTTTGACACGAGGCCCAGCTTTGGCGCCACGCGGCCCAACCGCGGGGAGACCGCCGCCGTTTTTCACGAAGCCAACGAAGAAATGGCCTCTTGACTGGCAAGTCTACACGTAGAAACATGCGGTCATGACGGTGGGGTGATGCATCGTCGCTCCGAGTCACGGGATTTGCCGAACACGGGACTATCCGCAATTTCTGTTGGAGGGAACGCATGGAAATCATCAAAGCCAAATGTGGCGACAGCAAGGGAATTCCGCCAAGTGGGTTGTGCGTCGGAATCCATCGGGCGGGGGCGATCCACAAAAAACTGGTCAGAAAGCACGGTAATCGACTCGCGGTATGGTCCCTCCGTCCCGAGCTGGATTTTCTCCCATTTAAAAAAGAGGGCCTCGGTGAGCAGGGTATCCGCACCACGAATGATTTGGAATCCATCAGAGATGAAAAACTCATCTATGGTGTCCGCGGCGCCCCACCGCAAACAAGAAAGAAGGCGCGTGAGCTTGGCCTCGAAGTTTTAGCCGACGCCACCTGCCCCTTCGTCACCCAGCAAGAAGAAGCGGCGGAGGAGCTCTTGCGCGAAGGATATCATCTGGTGCTCCTGAGCAGTCGAACCCATCACGGCATTCCGCGGTTATTGGGAATTGCTCAGGAGGTCGGGCGGGAAATTTGCGTCATTGAGGACGAAAATGAGGTGGATCATATCCCCCTCGCCCGTAATGATCCCTTGGGCGTGATTGTCCAGACCACGTTCTGGCTGGAAACTTACAAGAGAATCATGCTGCGAATATTGGATCGGTTTGCGAATGTGCGCGTGAGAAACATGGCTTGTGTGGACTCTCTTTACCGCCTCCCCATAGTGGAAAACATGGCTAAGCAGTGCGATGCGCTCGTCATCGTTGGGTGGACCGAAGGAATGACCAATCGCATGGTCGAAGTCGCGCTTAACTTCAACCACAAGGTTTACAAGATCGAGAAGATCGACCAGCTTCAACAGAGATGGCTTCAGGGGGCGACGACCGTTGGGGTCATCGGCGCCAACGAAACCCCCGACTGGATGTTGGACGAAGTGGTGGAGCGACTTGGATCCATGGCTGGTTAGCGTTGGAAAAAACTCGTTTGTCTTAAGTCTTGAGTGCAAAGAAAAATATCCAACTACTATACTGACCCCCGACTCGAAACTGACGCAGTTTTGTTTGAAGCACGCTTCCAGTAACTCCCAGGCGCCGGTTGACGGGAAACTATGAAGGCATTGATGTGAATCTATTTCACAGGTGCCACCGCCGCATATTGATGTCGGCGGTCCACATTCCTTATATTAGGTCCGTACGAGAGTTTCGTCATGGATTTAGTTCGCAAAACCGACTTGGGTGCTCGCCGGACTGGAAAATTGGACCGCAGGGTAGACGGCGGGCAGGTGTCGACACGCCGACGTCCTTACTGATTCCCTCTGAAAGTATCGTTGCGCTCTGCCGGCCAGAGGCGTAACGGCGTTTGGGGGGCCGCTAACTGTCTGGCAAGAGCTCTCTCAGCGATCCAAGGGCATGGATGCGCAGAGATTTAAGAATCCTTGGAGGCCGTTTGCCATTTGAGTTCTCGGCAAAACATTTCCTCGCGGTCTTTGCCGTGTTTTTTGGCTCGGTAGAGCGCCTGATCCGCGTCTCGTACCAAGTCTTGCTCAACGGGATAATTGGTTTCCGATGTCGAGCTGATGCCGATACTGACCGTGACCGTACAATTCCCAGCTTTCGTTTCGAAAATCGAGCTCTGAACGCTTTGTCGGATTCTTGCGGCCACTCGCAGAGCGTCGGGAGCCTTCGTCTCCGGGAGAATCACGGTGAATTCCTCGCCCCCATAACGGCAGGGGAAATCACTTTTGCGTGCTTCGCGTCTCAGACGGGCGGCTATTTCCTTGAGGACTTGGTCTCCCATGGAATGGCCGAAGGTATCGTTGATTGACTTGAAATTATCTATGTCCACCATTAGCAGCGAAAGTGGCCGCTTGTAGCGAACAACTCGATCGAATTCCTCGCTCAATCGTTCCTCAAAGGCTCGACGATTGGGCAGCCCGGTTAAATAATCGCTCCTCGCGTTGGCCTCGGCGTCTGCTCTAAGCGCTATTTCGGCGCCGACTATATGGGTCACATAGCCGTAAAAAACGGATGCCGCAAATAGAAAAGCGGGGCGGAGGAAAAGGCTCGATTGAACCTCGCCGCCCACAAAAACCAAAACGCTATAATGAGCCGCGATTAACATTCCGAATCCTACTGTCCAGCGAATGTCCTGCCAGAATGTTGAAATGAAAATGATTAGTAGGTAGGTGAGATAAAAATCAGATTCTACTTGCCCGCTCACTGCAAGGGACAGGGTGATGAAAAGCGTGTCGAGTACGACAATTGGAGAGAAAACACTGGGCTTCT
>JBFJNS010000238.1:0-5107 GCA_041618055.1 Binatia bacterium | reverse complement strand
CACGCTGTGCGGATAGGAAACCTTTAATGCGCGGGAATTGGACCAAATGGATCTGAAGGGACTGAAAACAGGTTGCTCTGATGCTTGTTCACCTTGTTGTTCGAGGGCGGATTGAGAGCCTTAACTTTCACCTCACAAGTATAACCCGACAGGTTAGTCACCGCGTCAAATGTAGCCAGCGCGGCCGCATTGTCCATCTGAGTAAGCGGAACAAACAAGTCTGTTTGGTCAGGCGGAAAACCATCCAATCGATCACCCGTGCCGATGTCAAACTCAACAACAATTGTTTCGTTTGGGTCGGTGCATTCAAACTCAACTGAGTACTTTGTCGCGGCCTGGTCATCTACCCCGGCATATTCCCAATCGACGGCGACCCCATCGCCGAGAATCGCATCTGTAGCTAAGATAGCCGTAACGTCGGTGGGCGCCGGCAATGGGTCATGCTTTGCATTCGCTCTTGCCGGAAAGATGGCAACCACGAAAAAGGCAGCGAGAATCATGCAGTTGATCTGTTTGAGTTTTTTCATTCGTTCATTCCCCCAAAACGTGAGTCGTTCTTATATTTCCACAAGGACTTCATTGACGATGGCTGATGGGCGGACCGCGGCAATTGCGCAAGCATACCGCCAACGACCGCAATCCGGTTAGTGTGTTTGGTTCGGCCCCTGTTCGCTTCAATTGCCGGCCGAAAAAGAAAGCACGGGAAGGAGCAAAGGCATTGGAAATGGGATCGGATCGCGAATTAATAATCTCGCCACGCGCCGGAATTCCTTGGCGCGCGTCCAAACGAGCTATATTAACCGGATCCGGCATTGCGGGGCTTACTGCGTCCCGTATTCGAATCTCCCCCGCGAGGCGCCACGGCCTTCTCCCTTCGGCAACCCGGCCATCCTGAACATCTCAGGACCCGTGGCTTTGCGTCGCCCGATTACTCGGGGTTTGCCCTTATCGAGGGCAGATCCGCTAAACTATTCTCAATCGATATGGACTTAAATCACAGACGATTACTAGCGCTCTATAACGCAAGCGCCATACCAATAGTTACGAAAGACGGAGAAAATACTGCCGGACCAAGAATCAAAGGTGGGAAGGAAACAACACCCCGTAAACGTGGAACGTTTACGATTAATCGAAGAATGGTATCACGAATGAATCGATGCCGTTACTTGCCTATGACATAAAACGGCCAAGCGGACCCTGTGACAAGGAACAATATTGTTCCAGTGGAAACGGATTTGCGCACAAGCCGGCGCTCGACCGATGAAAGGAAGAGTCGCTACGATTAAAAAAGAAACAAGCTATGTCCTCACAGGTGCTGGGTTGGCGCGTTTCGTCAACTCAAAGCGTATTTTGTGCCGAAGATGTCGAGCGAGTGTACGGGTGTCAAGACCGGTTGATAAGAAGAAATGTCGAAAGAGACAGCGATTGCTTTGTCATTTGTATAAAGGAAGCCCGCAGAGTTTCTCATCGATCAACTCCTTATGCTGCGCTGTCGAGAAGCATGCCCCGTGTGTGCGCGCGCGTAACATTCAAACAATGGGGCCGCAGCCGCAATTACTCCGGGAGTGCCGGACACGGTTTGCGGTACTCGCCAACACCAACGTGGTTTTCCCACTCTTCGCTCGTAAAGTTGCGGACGATCCTACGGCACGCTTCGATCGCCAGGTCCTCGGGCTTCCATAAAAGCAGCCTCACGGACCCATCTGCGGCCGCAATAGCCAGATACTTTCCATCAGGGCTGAAAGCAGTGCCGTTGACTCCTTCCTGGCCCACGAGCTCGACGAAAGGCCGATCTCCGTTCACTTCCCGAATGACGGGAGCCCGACGGTCGTAAGCCCCGACCTTCACAACGTAGCGGCCATCCGGGCTTACAGGTTCGCGCCACCGGGACGGCTTTATCGTCGAAATTATGGAATCATCAAGGGAGTGCAACTTCTGGATCAATTTGCCACCGGGCACTTCCCAGAGCCTGACCGGTCCATCCTTGTTGATGTTCATGGTTACCAGCACCTTCCCATCGGCGCTCATGGCGACCCGCAGGTTGTCTCGGTTGCTGAGCGGATCTTCATCCATCTTGTGATCGACGACCATGATCCGCGCGCCGCTTTGAAAACTCCAAACTTCCGCTTGCTCGCCTGCAGTGGCGACCGCAAGCGTAACGTCCTTCTCGACGAATGCCGCAGCAACGGTACCTGGGTTGCGGTCGCAACCGCCGACCTGCCCGAAGTAGGGTTGCAGCTCGGGCCGATACTTCAGGGTTGCGATGTTCTTTCCCTCGTCAGCGTGCCACCTCCGGCCTTCGCCTCGACCCATTGACACAGCCGTGGCACCATCGGGGGCAAACCATGCCGCCGTCACCGGCGCCCCATGCGTAACTCGCGCCAGTTCGCGGCCATCCGGCACGCTCCAGATCCGAGCCGTCCGATCCTGGCTTGCAGTGAGCAGCCTGCGTCCCTCTTTATCGAAAGAGACGGTGCAGACGCTGCCATCATGCTGCATGCGGGCCACGATTTCGCCGCCTTCAGCCTCCCACAACTGAGCGCTCTGGGTCTTGTCCAGTGATTGTTCGGGGGTTGCGACGAGCCGACCATCTGGGCTCCAGGCCGATGTCTGGCGGTCTACTGACACGATTTCCCGCGCCTGATAGATCTGGAACAGGCGGGCGCCGCGCCCCCCCTTCACTAACAGCTTGCGGGCATTGTCAACAAAGGCGATCTGCATCGGGGGCGAAGGTGCGTATGGGATGCGGGAGATCGCGGCGCTATCGCGCCCTCTCACCTCGATCACGTTGTTCCGCGCCGTGGCGAGACGCGCGCCGTCGTCGCTAATGGCGAAGGCATCAACCCCGTCCAGGTTCCATGCAACGGGCGCCGTGAAGGAGCCCAGGGAGTGGACGCGCAGCGTTCTGTCTCTCCCCAAAACCAGGAGGCTTCCGCTGGCAGGGTCAAAGTCCCATTGCAGTACTTCCTCGTATTTTGCGGCGGTGGATGCGAAACCATGGACCGAGTCCCATAGAGCTAACGTCCGCCTGTTATCCACTGTGGCCAGGTAACGCCCGTCTGGGCTGAAGCCGACGCGGCCAGTCGTATACATCGTTCTGGCCGCGCCCGCCTGCGTACCGCTGCGGACATCGACCACGACGTGCCCATTGCGCTGCTTCCCAATGCCATAGTTTGTCCAGAGGCCGACAGCCAGCAGGCTTGCGTCAGAGCTGAATGCCAATGAGGAAATCTCTCCTAAACCCTCGATCAAAATACGAGACGTTCCATCGGCAACACTGTATAGAACGACGCGTTTTTTGGAAGTGTCCGCAACAGCCAGCAAACTTTCGTCCGGGCTGAATGCGGCTGTCGTCGAGTGGGGCTGACGGAAACGGGCGACCTCCTTTAAGGTTGCGCTTTGCCACACCGTTACCGTCTCCGTCGTGCCCCCAGCCACGAAATAAGTGCCCTTTGGGCCGAACGTCCATATGGGAAAACTGTCCGATGATTTCGCGTTCGGAATCCGCACGGATGCACGCGTCCTGGGGCGAGTCTGGATGAGCCGGCGCAACAGCGTATCCGTTTCCACAAAACGTGTGCGGTTTAGCGATTCGACGGCCAGCAAAATGGCCAAGTCCGACGGCGCGGCCTCTGCTCGGATCGCTAGCAATCGTGCCAGAGCGGCATCGCGCTGGCGTTCCGCCTCCAACCGGGCCGTCGTCGCTTTGTCACGCTCGCTTTCGGCTATTTTTCGTTGCTGGTTGGCCACAATAGCTTGCCAAACCGCGATCAAACCGGCGATTGCAATCGCGATGACGCCGGCCCGAACGAACATGCGGTTGCGCCGGAGCTGCCGAAGGTCCGCGCTGTCAAGTTCGTCCTTGCGCATTCCGCGCAGCGGTGCGGCAATATCGACCACGACATCCCGAAACCGCGGATTTGCTAATGAGAGATCTCCTCTATCCCTTGTCCACCGCGCGTCCACGTACAGTGGTTCGTCGGCAAACCGCTTGCTGAGGCTGCTGGACAGTGCGGTTGTGCGGCTCCAGTCAAAGTCTTTAACGTTATCGTCCCATACGATCTCTCCCTCGGTTAAGAGGATAAGCATCCTTTCGGGGGAGCGGTTTTCCAACCACCATAGAATCTCCTTATTGCACCAGACTGACTGCGCGGACGCGGGAGAGGCTATAAGCAAAAACCACTGCGAACCCGAGAGATGTTGGACGATGCCCGGCCACAGTCCAGGACTGGCCGTGAGGCTGGTTTCGTCGAGGAAGACATCGAGCACTCTTCGCCTGAGAAGGGGCTTTGCCAGCTTCTCCAGTCCCCGTTCCAGGGCGGGGCCAAGCTTGCCGTCAGCCGAATGGCTGTAGGAGATAAACGCGTCGTGCGAAAGCTCCATGAAGAAAAGGGGTCGGGAGTCTTTTTACAGTCGATTCGGACGCGTAAGCTCGAACAACACCATGCTCCGCGCCATGGAATCTGTTAGCAGGCCCGCGACGCAACCGGGCAGCAATAAGCATTCTCCCCCCAAAGGATTAGTGCGCGACATGCTCCTATGCAGGAGATAGTGCCAACACTCTTTCACTTTATGAAACAGAGTACGCGAGGTTTCTGGAGTCGGGGCCGTGGCCCCTTGCATGATTGAGCTTGCTACCGCGACGCATTCATTGCAGATGTAAAGTTTAGGACCGACAAGCAATCTTGGCCCGGCAACCAGTTTTGCGACTTGGTCCTCTTTCTTGCGACAGAAGGAACACCTCAGTTTGCGAATACGCATCATTGGCTGACTCCTTGTTTGATCGTCTGCTGTCTGACGGACCCCGATCACCCCTGCGAGCCAGCGCCCGCTCGCGAGCGTCGGCTTGTGGATCGGGTGGTTAGGCGGCATTCTCGCTTTAAGTTCATTACCCACAGAGTCAGCGCTCGGAGGCTCGCCAACCCGTGCCGTAACGAAGCTCAACGTAGGCGAGCGGCTCGGCGCGGCCGGATTCGCGGACGACATGCCAGATATGGTCGAATTCTTTCCGGGGGTAGCAACTATTGTCAGTGCAAGGCACGCACATACTGCCGGGCGCACAGGACTGACCGCTTGGTGCTACCGGGACGCCGAGCCGATTCAGAAT
>JBFJNS010000237.1:0-5121 GCA_041618055.1 Binatia bacterium | reverse complement strand
GATCGCCGCAGGGAAAGTGCGTTGGACGGCTCCTATTCCTCCTGTTCCTCTGACTGACAAGTCATAGCAACAGCTATTCCCTGGGAGAATAGTACTGAAAACACGAAGGCATCGCGTGGTCCGACCGGTAACTAGTTCAGACCCTGCTTCTCCATAATAACGTCTGGTTTTCCAGAGGGGCTAGGTTAGAAATCCCGGCAAGATCTCGCAGCTTGTCATTCCGGCAAGCCCGCCTGTTTGAGACGGCTAACCAGACGCTCCCAGTGTTCCGGGTCCTTGAAGCTGTGAAAAAAACCCGTCCGCGACGGAGTTTTCATGATCGAATAGTCGGAGCGTTGCCCGAGCAGTATCTCAGCGTGAGCCCGGGCCTCGTCCTCCCTCTCTTCGGCGACAAGGCTCGCGATTAAAAGTACCCGTGGAGAGACTCTCCTTGGCTCGAGCGCGAGGTGTTGCTCGCAGGCGGCGATCGCCTTGTCGTAGCGACCGGCGAAATAATATACCCGTGCAGCCAATCTGAGCAGCGAGAGATGATTGGTGGGATGAAGACTAAGGGCTTTTTCCACCAGCCGCACCGATTTCTCCGCCTTCCCCAGAAGCATCAACTGATGTGCATAACCCCCGAGCAGATGGGGATTGTTGGGCGCCAGGGCGACGCCTCGCTCCAGCTCGGCGAGTGCCTTTTCATACTGTTTACGATTCATGTAAACATTACCCAAAAGGGCATGGGCCCGAGCGATGGAGTCATCCATGGAGAGGGCTTTATGCGCCAGCTCCTCTGCCGAGTTCAGAGAACGCCGAGGATCGTCGACCCAACTGCGGGACGAATCCATCATGTGCGTTGAGCCGATTAACGCGTACGCAAGCGCGAACTCCGGATCCAATTCGAGCGCCTTCTGCCACAACTGCCGCGCCCTGGCATTGTCCAATTTCGTTCGTCGACGATAGTGCGACCAACCCTGCACGGAAGCCTCCCACGCTTCCACGTTGTCTGTCGCGTGCTTTGTTACAACCGAAATCTCTCCGTAGGTAAGCTTCACTTGCAGGGAGTTTACGATCTTTAGGGTAATCTCGTCCTGTATGGCGAATAGGTCTTCAAGCTCTCGGTCGTAGCTGTCCGCCCACAGGTGTTCTCCTGTCGCGGAGTCGATGAGCTGGGCGCTCACGCGGATGCGCTCCCCGGCTTTTTGCACGGCGCCTTCGAGCACGTAGCGCACCCCCAGCTCCCGGCCCACCTTCTGCACCTTGACCGGCTTGTCCTTGTACGTGAAGGACGAGTTGCGAGCGACGACCAACATCTCCGGCACAGTGGCGAGCCGGGTAATGATGTTGTCGGAGATGCCGTCGCTCAGATAATCCTGCCTAGGATTTCCACTCAGATTGGCGAACGGAAGTACGGCTATGGACGGATTTTCCGAAAAGGATGAGACTGCGGGCTTCTCGGTCGTTGCAACATCTGAAACAAATTGGTGCTGGCGGTAAAAGTTCCAGCCCAGTAGTGCCGCGATCCCGACCATTAGTACGGCTGCCACAGTCAAGGCCGTTTTGCCCCGAGCGCCCGCCACTTCGCTCACGACACTCGCAAGCTTTGGCCTTGCATTTTCCTCGAGCTTCGCTGCTGGAACCTCTCTCGGCTGGGCGAACTGCATTTCTTGGTTTCCGATGTCCCGTCCCGGCGCATTATTCCTGGACAAAAAACTCTCGTTCGTTTCTTCGGGTTCGGGCGGCTTGGTTTGCTGCTCGTTGCGCCAGCTCGGTGCCTCTATGCCGTACCGCCGCATACGATAGCGGAGGGCGTTGCGTCCCAATCCCAGGAGCCCGGCGGCCCGCACCACGTTGCCGCCGGTCCGTGCTAGGACCTCGCGAATTCGTGCGGCCTCATACGCCCGCGTACTCTCGTTATCCAATGGTCTCGAACCCGTTTGTGTGGAAGTCAGGGATTCGCCTGCCCACAGGCGCTCCAGCACATTGGCCTCAAGGATACGCTCCGGAATCGCGAGTGTCGCCCGCACCATCAAGTGGCTGAGCTCGCGAACGTTCCCCGGCCACGTGTAATTTCGCAGCCACTGTTCTGCGTTTTGCCCAAGCTCTTTAGGGACGAGGCCATGGGCTTCGGCGGAGGAGCGTAAGAAATGCTCTGCCAGGAGGACAATGTCCTCGGTACGCTCCCGTAAGGCGGGAATCTTCAGAATCAGCACCGCCAGACGGTGGTACAGGTCCTCTCGGAAACGGCCCTCCTTGACGTGAACCTGAAGATCTTTCTGAGTCGCTGCAATGACCTTGACATCAACCTGCTGATCGCTCACCGACCCAAGGCGCCTGACACACTTTTCTTCGATCACTTTGAGAAACTTGGCCTGAATCGGCATGGGCAGCGTATCGACATCGTCGAGAAAAAGCGTCCCCCTAGAAGCAGCTTCAAATAGGCCCGGTTTGGTGCGTCTGGCGTCGGTGAACGCGCCTGCCTCGAAGCCGAACAACTCCGCCTCAAGAATACTTTCCGCGATCGCGGCACAGTTTATTGCGATGAACGGACCGTCCGTGCGAGGGCCGGATTCATGGGTGACTCGAGCCACGAGCCCCTTTCCAGTGCCCGTCTCGCCGTGCAGCAGCAGAGTAGGGACCTGCAAATTCCCAATGGTGTCGAATGAGGCTAATTGCTGTATCTGATCTCGCAAAGCACGGATGGAAGGTGCGTTGCCCAGGATGGAATCTGTGGGATGCAGCAATGGGTCTAAGCGCGCCACGAAAGTCCCCGGTTCCCGAACAATAAAGGGCCACCTGTGGCCTAAGGAGCCAATAGTGGCCCAGGTCTCGGTGCCAAGTCAAACCCACCGCACGAGCAAAACCCTTTTACTACAATAGAAAATCCGAATTTCTGAGCTTGGCATTTTCTTTGCGCGTTCATGCTTAGAAACCTTTAACTACACAGGTCGCAGGGAACAGAGGGCAACCTAGAATCAAACAACGCGCTCGAATCGCCCTGCATTGGACGGTGAATTAATGGGCGCATACCGTCTCTTTAGAAGGAAATGCGACCACGCGAAAGTGATCGCAAAGGTGACAATGAGGAAGTGGCGTTTTTTACAATCTCAAAGGAGGAGACAAATGAAAGGACGATGGATTCTAACAACAGTTTTCGTCGGACTCGGAGCTCTGGTCGCGTTCTCGCCGACTCAGGCGGATGGAGACAATAACAACCACGGTGACACCTTTATTGTGGATGTGCTCGTGGACGTCAGCACGTTTACTGGCCCAGGCCAGCCTTTCCACGTGCAAGGGCCGATCTACCCGGCCGGGACATTTGATGTGGACAACTGTATGCCTACCGTTGCCGCCATCGGGTTCTACCACTGTTGGGGGCATGTCCCTTTGACTGGCGGCCCGGGTGTGGTGTCCCAGGAGTTCGACTTCATGGGCTGGGGAAAGATTGAGGCCCAGGGCCGTGAGGGACCGGGTGCCACATTGGCGGTAGTCGGGGGTACGGAAACGTTCAGGAACGCACGGGGCGAAAGGCTCTTCGTAGCACAGCGTCTCTGCCCCGGCTCTCCGGGCCCCGGGCAAGCGGGAGCGCAAAGTGCTCTGACTGTCGAATTTGACCTCATCGGAGCGCCGGTGGCCCGTCAATGACGATTGCTCGCGAGCATCGTCGCGTGAGCCCCAGATCTCAGTGACGACGACGTAACGATTCAGCCGCAGGGAACAGGGACAACGTACAATGAAGCTGCGCGCTCAAAGCGCGCCGCGTTTAAAGGGGGATTTATGCATGCATATCGTCTCTTTGGCTCTTTGTGGGTCACGATATCGTTACTCGGTATGACCGCGTCAGGCCCGTCGATGGCAAACGCCGCATCGGCAGCCACCGTCAACTGCGCGGCAGGTGATTCGATTCAGAACGCGCTAGACCTTGCCGAAGGCAACGTCGTGGTGACGATAAATGGCTTTTGCCAAGAAGCCGTCGTCGTCTCCCATGACAATGTGACGCTGCAGGGAGGCACTGGTATGGGCGTTGATGGCATTGATGGTGATGGAGGGATCGGTGTTCAGATCATTGGAGCGACCAATGCGGAGATCCTCCAGTTGACGATTCAGGGGCGCACGGGGGTACAGGCGCAACGGAATGCCGCCGTCGAGATTGAAGGGAGCCAAATCATGGCTTCACGGACAGGCGTCAATGGTCTCGATGGCGCTTTCCTGCGCATCAATAATAGCGACGTTCAGGCCCCCCGTCGCGCCATCCAGCTCATCGACGGCGCTAACGCCGTCCTCGAGGGAAACGACATCACGAACGACGATAGCGGTCGCGCAGCGGTCACATTATTCCGGAAAATTAACCTGCGCATGCGAGGTGGCAACACCGTTAGGAATCTATCCGGGGCCTCTGCAATCGACGCTCTCGCATCGATCGTCTTTCAGGACGGCGGTGGCGATACGATAAATGGGGATGTCCGTGTCATTAATATGTCCTTCGTCGGGTTTAACAATGTAGAGGTCACGGGCTCGGCGTTAATAATTCACGACTCGATGTTGCTCCTAGAGGACTCCAGTAACGATCCAACTCATGTCACCTGGACCGGACCCTTATCGGTAGGTGGACGGCTCGTGCTGGAAGGCCCGATCACAATCGACGGCGACATCACCTGCAACAAGTTCACGAATGCTTTCGTCTCGAGTCCAGTCGGGGGAGTAGAGTCGCGCGTCGAAGGCGTCACTCTGCTGAACGGCCATCGCTTCATCGATTGCAGAGATTCCGCGCCGTAGTGATTCCTTGCAAGGTATTTACTCGGCACTGGCCTGACGGCGGTTCAAAGTACAACGGGAAATTTCAACTCGCTTGGAGTTCCACGTTTCGGGAATTCTCGAAACGTGGAAATGCTTGACTGGATGCGGGGGCTGGAGAGTCTAAGGCGCGCCTGCCCGTCGTATATGGTATGCGAGAATTATGAACCATCAGAATTGATCGAGCGAAGCTTGCGCGTGATTTTTGCAGTGAAAGTGGCGCGCCATTCCCCGGCAGCACTGTCCCCCCAAGAGAAGAAAGCTCAAAACATTGAGACCTCGGGTGGCCCCACCCTGGGTTGGCATTCCACGGTAATCACGCTGCAGTCGCGGACGTGGAAATTC
>JBFJNS010000236.1:0-5127 GCA_041618055.1 Binatia bacterium | reverse complement strand
TTGCGGAAAAAGCGCTGATCCAGGTCTGGGACGTCCAGCAGCGTCTGCCCTGGGGTTGCCCGGTCGTTCCCGGCAAGGCCCAAGCGCATTGCCATCGCGCCGTGGTTCTGGGGGCGGGCCCCGTGGGATTGCTGGGCGCCATGGCCCTGGTGAATGCCGATTTCGAAACGTTCGTCTATGCACGGGAACCCGTGCCCAACCCGAAAGCAGCTATCTTGCAGGAAATCGGCGCCAGGTATTTATCCGCAGAAGATCATTCCTTGGCGGGACTTGCTGAACAGGTAGGTAACGTAGATCTAGTCTACGAGGCGACCGGGGCTTCGCGACTTGCCTTCGATATGATCAAGTATCTCGGACCCAACGGTATTTTCATCTTCACCGGCGTGCCTGGCCGCAAGGGGCCGATTGAAGTGGACACGGATCTGATGATGCGCAATCTAGTACTTAAAAATCAAGTCGTCTTCGGGACCGTCAACGCCGGACGGGATGCCTTCGAAGCGTCGATCAGGGATATCGGGGATTTTTCTCGACGCTGGCCCGCTCCAGTCAAATCACTCATCAGCGGCCGCTTTCCCATGGAAGCCCATCGAGAGCTTCTGCTCGGACAAACTACCGGGATTAAAAACGTCATCCAGCTGCACTGAGTTTCGTTTTGCCCGCGCAACTTTCCAAACTCAACGATTCGGAAACAACTCGTTCAAAAAGACTTTTTAAAAATTTAACGACTTGAACGGATTGAACGTTTTGAACTGCTTGAACCGCGCGTGACGAATAGTCGTTGCATCAAGCCAACCATTCACCGCATCTAAAAGCCATGACCGACGCCCTTCGCGCTCACTGGCCAGAGTATCTGATTGAGGCCCTTGGCCTCGCTCTTTTCATGATCTCGGCTTTTACCTTTGGCATCATCCTTGAGCACCCGGCATCGCCGGTTCGCCAGGCGCTCGCCGACCCGCTAGCGCGCCGCCTTATCATGGGTGTAGCCATGGGGTTTACGGCGGTCGCCATCATTTACTCCCCCTGGGGGAAACAATCCGGAGCGCATATAAATCCCTCGGTCACTTTAACTTTTCTGCGGCTTGGCAAAGTGAAATCGTGGGATGCGTTCTTCTACGTTGCCTTCCAATTTGCGGGCGGGCTTACCGGGGCCATGATCGCCGCGGGCGCGCTCTCTTCATTCGCTTCGCACCCGTTGGTGAATTACGTGGTAACCCTGCCCGGCAAACAGGGTGTCGTTCTCGCATTTGTGGCCGAGGTTGTTATCACGTTCATACTGATGACTGTGATCCTTGTAGTTTCCAACAACCCCCGTATTCACAGATTCACGGGTCTTTGCGCCGGACTTTTGGTAGCGACTTACATCACGATCGAGGCCCCCATTTCCGGCATGAGCATGAATCCGGCTCGCACTCTCGCTTCCGCGGTGCCGGCACAGGTTTGGACGGCGATCTGGCTATATTTTAGCGCGCCGCTGATCGGAATGCTGTTGGCGGGAGAGGTCTACGTTCGAAGCCGCGGCGCCCGGGCGGTCACCTGCGCCAAGCTGCACCACCAGAATGACAAGCGGTGCATCTTTTGCGGCAAACAGCCAGTCTAAAGCGGTCGGAGACAAGCCGCTCCAGCTTGAAAGGCGCACGGTGTTCAAGGTTACAGGAGTCAGGCGGAGCGGTTTTTGCGGCTTCAGACCAGGCTTAGACGCTCAGCACGTAATTCCAAACGAGCCAGGCATGGTAACGTCTCAACCCGGCCCCCGAAAGATGACATCCCACACGCTTCGGGTGCAATCGAGGACGACCACGGTGCCCAAACCGGCTTCCCCGGGAGCCGATAAGTTCCTGGTTTGGTTTCTACTCCTGCAGCGATACTCCGCCTCATAAGTTTTTGCACAACCACGAGCAGGGTCGCCGATCACCTTATAATTAACCTCATATTCACACCGGTTCGTGTTATTACACGCATTCGATAGCTGCGTGGTCACGTTCCCCTTGGGCGCGCCACAATTCCCTCCGTACGTGGCGAACAAGACTTCAATGTCTCCACCGATTCCGGTGATTAGCGGCTGGCTACTACAGCCTGCCAAACCAAAAAACACGGCAAGTGCGGCAAGATATCTCGATGTCATCTTCTCTCCCCTTCTTTCAGTCGCCTCGTAACTTCGAGAGTCGACAGTTATGCTCGTCCAACAATTATCCTCGATCCGACAATAACTCACATGACCAAGTGGTCAGCGAGGCCCCTCTAGTCCTCGCGGCGCTCGGAATGACACATTTCAGATTGCAGATCTCAGACCTGCAATTTGAGATTTGCCATTTGCAATCCCGAAGGGCATGCCCACGATTGCAGGGCCTGCGGGTCGAGCGGGTTTGAAACAATGTCGAATTACGGTTATATAACCGCACTAGCACTCCTTCATCCTTCTCACACACCGACCGACAACGCCTTAGGTAAAATCAGCGACGTCAGGGTTGCGATATTCCTACTGCGCGGCCGAAACTGAGTCAACCTTAGACAGTACATGCCGGGATGTCCGTAGCGTTCGTGATCATGACAGGTGTCGAGACTAGAGATGCGATCCCCGCCGAGCGAATCCGGGACATCGGTGACTTAGGCCCGGTTTGAAATGCACTTCGAGTCACCAGCTTGATGGCACCAGATCCTCGCCCTCGGGCGGCATGTCCCAAAAACTCTTGCCTGCGACTGCGGCAGGCATGACTGAGCCGAAAACGGCGCTGATGATCACGCCGACGTCGGCTCACGCGATCCCTGCCAGGCTCTACAAATCTAAAATGGTTGATCTCCCGAATGAAGACCTGTCGATTTACCATCTCGGTCGATAGAGACGTTTTTCCAAAGTCTGGCCTTTGACCCCGTCGAGCCGCTGACCCACGGCCTGGTCCAATTGAGCCAATCGGTCATCCGGGTGTGGATGGGTCTTGAACAACAAGCGGATACTGCTGTCGTCCCTGGAGACATGGCCGATGTCCTGCAGCACCGTCGGCAATCCGAATGGGTCATAGCCGGCCCGCGCACTAAGAACCACAGCGACTCGATCTGCTTCGTATTCGGCGTTTTTGTCGAGGGCGCGAGCGAAAATTTCTGCGCCGTCTCCGATCAGCCTCTTGATGATATCGTATTGGTCAAATTTTTCGGCAAGGATCTTGCCGCCTGTGTCTAACAACCACGTTTGCTGGAGAATCTTGAGATGGTGTTTATTGATGACATGTCCGACCTCATGGGCAAGAACACCGGCCAGGTCGCTTTCGCTCTGTAGCACCCGATAAAGTCCCTTCGTCACGAAAATGTAACCCCCGGGTGCCGCAAAGGCGTTGATATCATCTGAATCGATCACGCCGAAATGCCACTTGAGGTCAGGACGCTCGCTCTGGCTTGCGACCCATCTTCCCACCGAGTTGACGTACTTTTGTAATTTGGCATCGTTCACTAGCGGGGCCGCCCCCAGCAAGTTGCCAGCTGCCTGTCGGCCGATCGCCGTCTCCTCCTCCTGCGAAAAAATGAGGGCGCTACTGACCCCGCTCACATCCAGCCCTTCGGTCAGTTTTGATGGGGTCTGATCGGTTCCTGACTTCTGCTCTTCTTTCGGCTCGATGGCCTTTTTTAGTCGCTGCCAGAGATCGACGGCGTGCGCGGCGCCGCCAAGAAACAGGAAAGCAACAATTGCTACGCACAGGCATTTCTTCATTGCGGCCACCACCATCGTTTTTCTTTGCCCGCTTTGGGGACCGGCAGGTACTCTACTTTTTGCGCTGCCAACTTGCCCTGTGCCGCAAATTCTTGCGCCTCCCGAGCCGTTACGGCAAATGACTCAGTTTTCTTGAGTTCCTTTTCATTGAACTTGGCCGTTTTGAGATCTTCCTCGCTAAGCCCCCGAATCCCGGTGGTTGCTACCACGCGCCCGGTTCCGGCACGGCCGGACGCCAGTCCCAGTATTCCCTCTGCGTCCACAGTTCGCTTGCGCGCTTCGCCGCGCCGTATGCTGAGCATGCGCACCCAGCCGCTGCCGTTGGCACTCTTAATCTGAAACCAGCCGGCCTGGCGTTTGAGAATCTCGACTTTATTGCCTGCTTTGAGTGAGCCAATCCGCTCTGCATCGCGAAACGGCTCGCCTTTGATCTCCACCGCCTTGAGCGCCGTGCCGCTCTCTTCGGCGCGCGCCAACCCCGTCGCCAAACCAGCCACCACCAGGAGAGCGAGAGTCATTCTTGCCATGATCAAGGTTGTTGTCCTCCATTTTCTTTGCCGGCCTGATGCCAGCGCACCTGAGCTTCCGCGAACATTTTGTCCCAGCCGGCCCTGGCCGCTTCACCCCCCAGAATATGTCCCTGGTGCAAAATCCATCTTGCTCCATTTTCTCCCTTGCCCGGGTATCTTGGCACGATGGTCGCGAGAGCGGCGGTGACGCTTTCCACGTCTTTCATTACCCGCTCGCGAGCCGCCTGATCTTGTGCCTGAACCGCCCAGGTAACCGCCAGGCTGTTTTCTAAGAGCGACCAGATTCCCTTTTGCCCGTGGCTAAGCATCTCGACACTCTTGAACTCAGCTCCTGATTTTTCCAATCGATGGCAGATTCGCTTAAGCTTCCCTTCTGCGATGGAACTGCCAAACGCTCCCACACGGATGAGCAACAAATAGGCGTCTAACTCGCCGGCTCGTTCCACGGAGTCGCGCAGCACGCTCGTTTCCAGAGCCTTGCTGCTGGCAGCGGCATAGACGCGGGCGATGGCAAAGAAGGCCAGCCCGATTGCAAACGGGCCGCTGAGGTTGATATAGGTGCTGGTAAAATTAATGCTGGCGTAGCTTACTCCCAAGAGCAAGAACTCGGACATCCCAGCCAAGCCATCGACCTGTCGCCGCCCGGCATCTCGGAAAAAGGCCACCGCGATCATCCAGACAATGATAAGACTGAGAAGCGGATAGAGAAACCGCCCTTCCGGAGAGCGCAGATAATCGCCGCGCTTCAGGTTATCGATGGCCGTGGCCATGATTTCAACACCGGGATGAAGTCGGCTCACGGGCGTAGGCTTAATATCAAACAAACTCGGCGCCGTTGAGCCGATGAGCACGATCTTACCCGTGAACTCGTCCGCCGGGCGTTTCTTGTTCTTGCTG
>JBFJNS010000235.1:0-5161 GCA_041618055.1 Binatia bacterium | reverse complement strand
TGCTTCGCTCCGGCGGCCGGCTAGTAATGGCTAATATGACCGTGGGAACGAAATGGTTCAACACGCTCTGGGTGTGGTTGTACCGCTTAAACCCGGCGCTGGTAGGCGGCTGCCGCGGTATCGAGCTCAGCTCTCACCTGCAGCGTGCCGGTTTTAGAGAGATCCAAAGGGAGTATATCAGCCAGTTCACGTTCCCGTCCGAGGTGATTTGCGCGCTGAAACCCATGCGACCGGCCTCCGTCGCTTAGCATCTACGGTGTTTCTGCTTGGCAACTGGAACGAAAATCTCGTTCCTGAAAACTTAAAAGAGGTGTCAGCCGAGGCCTCTGAGATAGTCTAGCGAATTCCAAGTTCGAACACCCTCAGGTGGCTGTCGACCTTACGCACTCCCTTGGTCCCCCGAACCAACTTTTCCACCGCCTTTTTTTCATTTTCACTAGCGACAACCCCCATCACTACAACCTCTGCATCATTGACCTGAATATCGATATCGACGTCATGGGTCGCACGGTGTGCTTTCAAGTCTGCCCGGATATACGAAGCCAAGGCCAGGTTATCCAGCTTGTTTTTCGAATCATCGGTGACACGATACTCAACTCTTCCCACGAGTTTAGCGATAAGCTCTGCCCCCGCGTCTATGGAAATTTTTTCCGTGTTGAGCACCAGATCATAAAGGTAGGGCGCTTTCCAGTCCACCCCGTACAGGTGCTCCATTCGACCGCCGCGCTCCAGATCATTCTCCCGCACCAATTCCAGTGCTTTCTCTCTTCCGACCTGCATCATCTCCATCACTCGCCCCGCCCTCACCTCCTCCGGGGCCGTCACCCGAACCCGAATGACATGCCGAATTTCCTTTAGCAGCAACGTCGACCACCTGCCAATCAATACGACGTTATCCTTCTGAGCCGCCTTGAACACCTGCGCCTGGACGAACGCTTGGTAACGCCGAAAATCGCCTTTCAAGCGTTCCAATATTCGCGGCGCTTTCTCCACGACGCGGACGAGGTTTTCCTCCATCACCTCGTAATCTCGCGCTGCCCCGCTCGTGATCTCTTGATAAATGTATTCGTAGCCCAACTGTTTCGCCACGGTGTTGCCAATGAGTGTGCCGAAGCTCCCCAACTCCCTGGACATGGCTACAATTGACATAGGCCCCTCTTAAATACCGATTCTCAGGCGGCGGGTTATTGGCCCCAGCGCAGGAAGCAAAAAAATAATGAGGGCGATGATCATAAAAAACGCCGCGATGGGCCGGGTAAAAAATATCGCAATGGAGCCGTCAGACAAGATAAGGCTCTGCCGTAGGGCCTCTTCGGTGATATCTCCCAAGACTAAAGCGACCACGAGTGGGGCCAATGGATACTCGAGTTTCTTGAACAGATATCCAATGACGCCAAAAACCAGAACGAGAAATATATCGAAGCTGTTGTTGTTAACCGCGTAGGCGCCGATCATGCTCAAGAGAACGATAATGGGTGTTAGAATCGAAGACGGTATACGCATGATGGCAGCGAAGAGAGGGACAAGGAACAAGCACAGGAGGACTCCCATGACATTGCCGACATACATGCTGGCGATCAAAGCCCACACGAAGTCCTTTTGTTCGGTGAAAAGAGCAGGACCAGGGAGAAGTCCCCAGATATACAAACCGCCAAGTATGACTGCGGCAGTTGGAGAACCTGGAATCCCGAGTGTAATCATGGGTAAGAGTGAACCGATGCCGGCGGCCTGCGCCGCTGTCTGGGCAGCCATGATGCCTTCTGGCGCTCCGGTCCCGAAGCGTGCCGGATTCCTCGAGAATTTTTTTGCCAAGCCATAGCTGAGAAACGACGCCGGAGTAGCCCCGGTGCCCGGCATGATGCCAATCCAAAATCCCAGAAGACTTCCGGTGATGAAACTTGTAAAATTCTGGACGATTGTGCGCAGGACGGTAATAATGTCCTTCAATCCGACCTTTCCTTGAATTCCCTTGATCTCCAACGTCTCCTCTGAAGATTGCAGGATCTCGCCGATGCCGAAGAGGCCGATAGAGACCGTGATGAAGCTAAAACCGCTGAGCAGCGTAATTGTGTCAAACGTAAGTCGAGGACGCCCGGTCACGATGTCCATTCCTACTGTTGCAAGCATGAATCCGATCGCCGTGGAAGCTACGGATTTTGCGGCGGAACCGCCCCCGAGGCCCGTCAAGGTGCTAAAGGCCAGAAGAAGAACCGCAAAGTTTTCCGGCGGGCCGAACCGTAAGGCAAATTCCGCCAGGGGCGGCGCAAAGAACGTGAAGCAAATAACGGCGATCAAGGCAGCAAAGAATCCCGGCACAAAGGCGGAGCCCAGAGCCAATCCCGCACGGCCTGATTTAGCCATCGGGTATCCGTCGAACATCGTTGCGACGGACCAAGGCTCGCCGGGGATGTTGAACAATATCGACGTGATCGCTCCGCCGAAGAGAGCTCCCCAGTAGATGCAGGAAAGAAAAACAATGGCAGAGGAAGGAGGCATGACGAAAGTCAGAGGAAGCAAGATGGCTACGCCACTCGTGCCACCAAGGCCCGGCAGCACCCCGATGACAGTCCCCAAGAAAACCCCCATGCCAGCTACAAATAAATTGTAGGGGCTTAACGCGAGTTCAAACCCGTAAATGAGATTAGCAAAAGACTCCATGGCCTATCCGTACGCGCAGGTTAAAAAGGCAAGTAGGCCTCGAAATAACCTTTGGGCAAAGGGATGAGAAACCACTTCTCAAAGACGAAAAAAATCGCCAACGGGAAAAGGATACTGATGCTTAAATTGACCCACAGTCGCTTGCGTCCAGTCCACCAAATGTAAAGAGCCAAGTAGAAAAAGGCCGTGATGTAAAAGCCAATAGCCTCAATCAGAGGGACAACCAGCGCAATGGGTATGAGAACCGTGAGGAGGAGGCCAAGCCTCCCGCGAGGGAAAAAAAATTCTTTTTTCGTGTGTCGCCAGCCCGAAAATGCCTTCATCAGGACGGTTAGACTTGACGAAGCGAGAATTACCGCTAACCAAAACGGGAAAAAGCCTCCTTTGGGACCAATATCTCCCCACCCAATCTCCAGTCTAATAGCTTCCCGAGCAACCAATCCAGCAAGGAGCAAGAGAACAAGAGCACAGATGATGTTCGCACGCTGCATTTTCGCCATTCGACAGCGCTGCTCCAAAAGGGGCAGCGCTGTGGAGGATTAACCGCGGTTGCAAGGAAAACTACTTCTTGGCCCAACCCGCTTTGCCCATGACCCCGACATGGACGCTATTGTACTTCTCGACCCACTTGCCGAATTCGTCGCCTTTCATGTATTTGGCATCCAGCACGTTCTTATCGAGGAATTCTTGGAAGTCTTTGAGGTCAAAAACCTTTTTTAAAAGCCCTTCATAATATTCCCTTGCATCCTTCGACATATTGGGAGGGCCGAATATACCGCGCATCATTTGATACGAGATATCGTAACCGAGTTCCTTGACCGTGGGCAAATCTTTGAATTCCTTCGAGTCCGTATGCCGGCCTTCGGCGAAAGTCGCCAGCGGCCTTAGTTTATCAGGATAATGGGGCAAGCCCTCGCTGGGATTGTTTACTGTCGCTTCGATGTGTTTGCCCACCAGATTTGCCGCCACTGTGCCCCCACCCTTGTAAGGTACATACTTGAAGGGCTTCAGACCCGCCTTCTGCTCAAAAAAAGTGAAAATCAGTTCATCTTCTTGCTTCGAGCCCGTTCCTCCGACTGCAAGAGACCGTGTCTTCGCTTCCTTCACGACGTCCGCGACACTCTTCCACGGACTGTCGTTGTGCACCCAAAGAAAAAAATTGTCGAGCGCCAAAAGAGAGATGGGCGTAAAGTTCTTGTAATTGAAAGGCAGCTTTTGCGCGATGGGAGTCATGACGAAGCTTGAGAGAGTAATCATAATGGTATGATCATCCCCCTTTTTGCCATGCACATAACTCATGGCTACAGCACCGGCGCCACCATCCTTGTTGACCGGAACTAAGGTCACTTTGGCCACTTTATGTTTATCCACGAGACCCGATATGAGTCGGGCATACTGGTCGGCGCCGCCACCTTGCCCGGCCATGATGATGAATTCGACTGGTTTGCTCGGCTCCCACGCTAGCACTGTAGCGCTAGGCAGGAGCACAAGAGGAAAGATTAGAAAGCCCCACGTATAGATCGATAAAGATCGCCTATGTAATCTGTACTTCATATGGACCCCTCCTTTTAGAAACGCCAATTGGAAGCCAATGGATGATTAAAACCCCCAACTCCATTCCGTTAGGTCGTGCTCATAATTCGTACAAGACTTCCCTTTTCGATGTCGTAATTACGGATATAGGGCCGGCTTCTCATATCGCGTTGTGGCTTTCGGTGTCAAGAGGTGACAATTGTGCGCGCCCTACACCTATGATCTTCGTCAAGGAACACACATTTATGCGCGCGAGAAAGGGCGCGGGACCGGGACGACTATTCTTGGAGTTTGCCGTCACATCCCTGTGGAAATCGAACGCGCCTTCTCCCATGCGATAGAGGGATCGCTGGTAAAAAAGCAGGGTATCAGTCCAAACATCGTCGCAGCCCCCAGCTTCAGAAAAGCAAGGAGCGAATCAGCTTCGAGCAAAACACCGTAACCGTGGAATCGACCTGTGGGCTCCGGCCTCGAAATACTGTGAGACGGCCCCAACGATATCTTAGGGCTCATACGCCGGTAGCATGCCCCGGGGCAGAATCTAACTCCAAGTAGTGAATTTCCCTTAAGAAGCTAACGTATTATGGATTTAACGACAGTCGAGCCGTGACTCACCGAAGCGTGATCACGGGGCCAACCACGACGCGAAGAAGTGACACTTCTGCCGATCCGCCAAGACAACATATTGGCTGATAGTTAAATTCCTCATAATGAGGACCGAGCCTCCGCCGCTGTGTCAAAGGGGGCGGCGCGAAACCCTAGTGCGCACCCACTTTCTGACAATCGTCAAAAGAGGAATCAGAAGGAGCGTAAGTGCGAGGATCATAATCGCGCCCGAAACCGGCCGCGTGAAAAAGACCGCAAACGATCCGTTGGAAATGATCAAAGATTGCCTCATAGATGCCTCGGCCAACGGACCGAGGACAATCGCAAGAACCGCCGGCGCCATAGGATAGTCGAGCTTGCGCAT